>NZ_JBCGFB010000139.1:0-15001 GCF_038752175.1 Nocardia sp. No.11
CCGGTCTGCGGGCGCTGCTGGCGCTCCCGCCGCGTGACGTCGCGATCTTCTTCGCCGCCTTCTTCGCGCTGCCCGACACGCTGCAACGGTCGTACCTGTCCGGTGACGACCTGGGCGGCACCCTGGCGGCGATGCGCGCGTTGTTCGCCGCGCTACCTCCGCGCCTGCGCCGCACCCTGGTGATCTCGGTGGCCGGAATCGGGTGAGATCCGGCCCGATCGCGACCGCCCGACGTGCCGGGTGCTGGTGCGCCGAGCACGACGAGCGGTGCTCGCGCGGCGCGGTGTAGCGGACCGGTCGCTGACCCGGATCCGGTGGGTGTGCGCGGGGTCGGCCCGAGGCCCGGCGGCGGCGCCACGAAGTTGCTACCATCGCCGAGCGAACGCGCCCACCCGCCAACAGGATCGGGCCGACGAGGCGGATGGCCGGGAGTTCCCCCAGCCCCGCGCGTCGATGTGCGTGCCGCCCAGTTGCGTGACTAGTTAGGGGAATATCGGTGTTCGAATTCACCAAGCGGCGCAGCCGCTGGGTGCTCGGCGTGTTCGCGGTGCTCGCGGTGGTGCTCGGCGCACTCGGCGCCACGCTGTTCGAGCGGGTGGAGGGCGGCGGATACACCGACCCGGGCAGCGAATCCAGCAGAGCGCTCGAGGTGCTGCGCGAGGAGTTCGGGCAGTCACCGCCGAACCTGCTGCTGCTGGTACAGACGGAGTCCTCGGTCGAGGACCCCGAATCCACTGCCGCGGCAACGGCGCTGGTCGCCAACCTGCAGGAACGCGAGGGCGTCACCGACGTCGCCTCCTACTGGACCACCCACCAGCCCGCGCTGCGCAGTGTCGACGGCAAGCAGGGCCTCATCGTGGCCAGTGTGCTCGGCAGCGAACGCGAGATCGACGAACGCGTCGCCGCGATCGCCGACGAGCTCAGCGGCACCCACGGGACGCTGCAGGTGCGGGCGGGCGGCTTCGCCATGCTGATGCACGAGACCGTCGAGCAGGGCAAGCGCGACATCGCCAAGGGCGAGGCGATTGCCTTCCCGCTCACACTGCTCGCGTTGCTGTTCGTCTTCGGCGGGCTGGTCGCGGCGAGTCTGCCGCTGCTGGTCGCGTTCGTGACCGTGCTGACGACCATGGGCGCGCTGTGGATGCTCACCCTGTTCACGCCGCTCTCGGTGAGCGCGACCAACGTGGCCACCCTGCTCGGCCTCGGTCTGGCCATCGACTACAGCCTGCTGATCGTCAACCGCTATCGCGACGAACTGTCCGAGGGCCGCACCCCGGCCGGCGCGGTGGCGACCACCCTGCGCACCGCGGGCCGCACGGTCGCGTTCTCGGCGCTGACGGTCGCCGTCGCGCTCGCCGGTCTGCTGTTCTTCCCGCTGCTGGCGATCCGGTCGATGGGATACGCGGGCATCCTCGTCGCGGCGCTGGCCGCGACGGTCTCGCTGACCGTGCTGCCCGCGACCCTGCTGCTGCTCGGGACCCGCATCGACAAGGGCCAGCTCGGCTGGTGGTTCCTGCGGGCGCCGCGGCCGGCTCCGGGCGAGGGCGCCTGGCACAAGCTGGCCACCGCGGTGATGCGCAAGCCGATCCCGATCGGCCTGGCCGTGACCGCGCTGCTACTGATCCTGGGCGCGCCGTTCCTGGGCGTGCAGCTGGGCTTCCCCGACGAGCGCAGCCTGCCCGCGTCGATGCCCTCGCGCCAGGTCACCGAGATCGTGCACGCCGACTTCGGCGAGAGCGACCAGAACCCCCTGGTCGCCGTGCTGCCCGAGAGCGCCTACAGCGCGGCGGGAGTGGACGCCATCGCCCGCCGGATGTCGGATCTGACGCACGTGCGCCGGGTCGACACCGCGACCGGCAGCTACGCCCAGGGCGGTCTGCTCACCGGTCCCACCGCGGCCAACGCCCGGTTCCGGGCGGATCGGGCCGTCTACCTGTCCATCGTGCCCGCCACCACCGACAGCGCCGCGCTGTCGGACCTGGTCGGGCAGGTGCGCGCGGTCGAGACGCCGAGCGAGCTGCTGGTCGGCGGCGTACCCGCGGCCAACGTCGACTCCATCACCGCCATCGAGGACGCCCTGCCCTGGGCGCTCGGTTTCGTGGTGATCGTGATGCTGCTCGTGCTGTTCGCGCTCACCGGCAGCGTGGTGCTGCCCGTGCTCGCGGTGGTGCTGAGCGCGCTGAGCCTGACCGCGACCTTCGGCGCGCTGGTGTGGATCTTCCAGGACGGGCACCTGTCCGGGCTGCTCGGCTTCACCGTCACCGGCGATCTGTCCGCCACCGTGCCGGTGATGCTGTTCGCCGCCGCGTTCGGTCTCGCGATGGACTACCAGGTCTTCCTGCTCTCGCGCATCCGCGAGGAGTACGACCGCACCGGCAAGAACGACACCGCCGTCGCGCTCGGCCTGGAGCGGATCGGCCGCATCGTCACCGCCGCCGCGATCCTGATCTCGGTGGTGTTCCTGGGCTTCCTGGCCTCCGACATCACCTTCATGAAGGCCTTCGGCATCGGCCTGCCGCTGGCGGTCATCGTCGACGCCACCCTGGTGCGCGGCTTCCTGCTGCCCGCCGCGATGAAGGTGCTCGGCGACGCCAACTGGTACGCACCGGAATTCCTGCGCCGCCTGCACGATCGGTGGGGCCTGGACGAGGGCGGCGCCGGCCGGTCGCTGAATCACGATGTCCCCGTGCGTGATCCGCTGGGTGTCACCACCGGCAGGCCGGTGGCCGAGACCGAGACCCTGGTCAACGACCCGCTGGCGCGCGCGCAGGCGGCCCGCGCCGAGGAGGGCTTGGCCGCCGCCGGACGGGAGTCCGCGGACTGACCCCGACGTCGTAGTTCCGCTGGGCGGCATCGGTTTCGCGTGGGAAACCGATGCCGCCCTTCGCGTCGGTCAGATGCCGCCGGTGGCGAGCAGGCCGCCGTCGACCCGGACGCAGTCGCCGGTGATCCAGGCGGCTTCGTCGGAGACCAGGAACGCGATNATGCCGCCGGTGGCGAGCAGGCCGCCGTCGACCCGGACGCAGTCGCCGGTGATCCAGGCGGCTTCGTCGGAGACCAGGAACGCGATCAGCTTGGCGACGTCCTCGGGGACGCCGAGGCGCTTCAAGGGGTAGACGCTCGCGGCGCGGTCCTCGTCGGCCGAGTACAGGGCGTCGGCGAACTTGGTCTTCACCACGCCCGGCGCCACCGCGTTGACGCGGATGTTCGGGCCCAGCTGCCAGGCCAGTTCCTCGGTGAGCCGGATCAGCGCCGCCTTGGAGGCGCCGTAGGCGGAGATCACGCCCGAGGACCGGATGCCGGCCACGCTGGCCACGTTGACGATCGCGCCGCCGTGCTCGGCCATCCACGCCCGGTAGGCCTGCTGGATGTAGCCCAGCGAGGCCACCACGTTCACGTCGAAGATCTTGCCGACCGCGCCCAGGTCGGCGTCCATCAGCGCGCCGTACACCGGGTTGATGCCGGTGTTGTTGACCAGGATGTCGAGCGAACCGAACTCCGCGACCGCGCGGGCCACCGCCTCGGCGCGCGCCTCGGCGTCGCCCGCGTTGCCCGCCAGCGCGCTCACCTGCCCCGGGTGTCCGAGAGCGCGCAGCTCGGTGGCCGCGGCCTCGAGCGGTTCGGGTTTGCGCGCGGTGATCAGCACGTTGGCCCCGCGACGCAGGAGTTCGGCGGCGGTGGCCAGGCCGATGCCGCGGCTCGCTCCGGTGACGAGGGCGGTCCTGCCCAGTAGATCGGTAGTCATGCGACGAGAGTAACCACGCTCACACCGGGCGGCGCCGGTTCGGTCGCCGAGTCCGCGGACGGTAAAATGAGTGGTTCTTGCCGACATCGACGGTGCACGATGGGTCGAATCGGCGCTCACCATTCTTTTTCGACACGAGGAGAAGCCCTGTGATCACGGCGACCGACCTGGAGGTCCGGGCCGGAGTCCGCACCCTGCTCTCGGCCCCCGGGCCGGCGCTGCGGGTGCAGTCCGGCGACCGGATCGGACTGGTCGGACGCAACGGCGCGGGCAAGACCACCACCTTGCGCATCCTCGCGGGTGAGGGTGAGCCCTACGCCGGAAAGATCACGCGCTCCACCGAGATCGGCTACCTGCCGCAGGACCCCAAGGAAGGCGATCTCGATGTGATCGCCCGCGACCGGGTGCTGTCCGCGCGCGGCCTGGACACCCTGATCCGGGACATGGAGAAGCAGCAGGCGCTGATGGCCGAGGTGGCCGACGAAAAGGAACGCGAGAAGGCGATCCGCAAGTACGGCCGCCTCGAGGACCAGTTCTCCTCGCTCGGCGGCTACGTCGCCGAAAGCGAAGCCGCCCGCATCTGCAACAGCCTCGGCCTGCCCGACCGGGTCCTGGGCCAGCAGCTGCGCACGCTCTCCGGCGGTCAGCGCCGCCGCATCGAGCTCGCGCGCATCCTGTTCTCCGCCTCCGACGGCTCGGGCGGGCGCTCGGACCGCATCCTGCTGCTCGACGAGCCGACCAACCACCTCGACGCCGACTCGATCACCTGGCTGCGCGGGTTCCTGCAGAACCACGACGGCGGCCTCATCGTGATCAGCCACGATGTCGAACTGCTCGAGGCCGTGGTCAACAAGGTGTGGTTCCTCGACGCGGTGCGCGGCGAGCCCGATGTCTACAACATGGGCTGGAAGAAGTACCTCGACGCCCGCGCCACCGACGAACAGCGCCGCGTCCGCGAGCGCGCCAACGCCGAGAAGAAGGCGAGCGCACTGCGTCAGCAGGCCGCCAAGCTCGGCGCCAAGGCCACCAAAGCCGCTGCGGCACACCAGATGGTGCGCCGGGCCGAGCGCTTGATGGCCGAGCTCGACGACGTGCGCGTGGCCGACAAGGTCGCCCGCATCCGCTTCCCCGAGCCCGCGCCGTGCAGCAAGACGCCGCTGATGGTGAACAACCTGACCAAGCTCTACGGGTCGCTGGAGATCTTCACCGGCGTCAACTTCGCCGTCGACAAGGGCAGCCGCGTCGTGGTGCTCGGCCTCAACGGCGCGGGCAAGACGACCATGCTCAAGTTGCTCGCCGGTGTCGAGACGCCGACCTCGGGCGGCATCGAACAGGGCCGCGGCCTCAAGGTCGGCTACTTCGCCCAGGAGCACGACACCCTCGACGATCAGGCGACGGTGTGGGAGAACATCCGGCACGCCTCCCCGGACGCGGGCGAGCAGGAGCTGCGCAGCCTGCTCGGCGCCTTCATGTTCACCGGTCCGCAGCTCGAGCAGCCCGCGGGCACCCTGTCCGGTGGTGAGAAGACCCGGCTGGCGCTGGCCGGGCTGGTGTCCTCGGCGGCCAATGTGCTGCTGCTGGACGAGCCGACCAACAACCTCGACCCGATCTCGCGCGAGCAGGTGCTCGAGGCGCTGCGCACCTACGCGGGCGCCGTCGTCCTGGTGACGCACGACCCGGGCGCCGCCGAGGCGCTGAACCCGGAACGCGTCATCCTGCTGCCGGACGGCACCGAGGACCACTGGTCGAAGGAATACGCCGAGCTGATCGACCTCGCCTGAGCCGTCAGGGGCCGGAGGCGGTAGCGCAGCGTCACCACGGAGGTCCCCGGCTCTGGCGCTGTTCTATACCGCCTGAGCCGTCAGGGGCCCGTGACGGCGGTGTGTCGCGCGTGAAACGCTGTGTCGGGAGGGAACTCGCGGCACTCGCGTGAGTTTCATCACTGTTTTCGTTGATCACCGACTCCGGAGTGTCTAGCCTGGAATCAGCTGCTCGGCGACTCGGAGGAAGCCATGAGCGACAGTGCGAGACAGGCCGCTAGGTCGGCCAAGGGCAAGACGACGATCGGCAAGGCCGCGCTGGGAAAGGGCACCCGGGTCACGGGCAAGTCCCGCGACCGGTTGCAGTCCCAGCTCAAGAAGCAGTACGAGGCGGGCGCGAGCATCCGCTCGCTGGCCAGGGCCACCGGCCGCTCGTACGGCTTCATCCACAATGTGCTGGTCGAGTCGCACGTCGAGTTGCGCGGCCGTGGCGGCGCCAACCGGCGCAAGAATCCGGCCGACTGAGGCGCGCTCACCAGCCGGGGACCGCACCGTCCCCGTGCACGAGCAGGTTCGCCAGGCTGGTGAACAGCGGCAGGCCCGTCTTGATCTCGAGATAGGCGAACTGCCCCTGTGGGTTGACCTCGAGGAAGTAGTACTCGCCGTCGTTGCCCAGTCGCAGGTCGACGACGCCGAAGCTCAGCCCGAGGGCCCCCATCAGGGTGGCCAGCGACTTGCTGACCGAGGCGGGCAGCCGGTCGCGGGCGAAGCCGACCGAGGTGTCCAGCCGGGAATCGACCCGGCCGACGCCGGCCTGGGAATCGATGCGTACCGACCACTCGATGCCGTCGACCCAGACCACCCGCAGATCGCAGCTGGCCTCGACGTAGTCCTGGAACGTGGTCGGGGTCGACCGGATCGAGCCGAGCCTGCTCAGCTCCGGCCGGGTAATGATCCTGGTCTCGGAGAATTCGCCGCGCCCGGTGCCCGTGCGCTTGTATACCACTGGGCCGGAACGGGATTCGACGAAACTGCGGGCTTCGTCCGGATCGTTGGTGATCAGTGTCTCCGGGATGGCGAACCCGGCCCGCTGTGCCGTCTCGAGCTGCACGATCTTGCGGCTGGCGGTGCGCTCGGCGGCCGGATCGTTGATCCAGTACGCCGGGATCGACCACAGCATGCCCTGGAGGAACCCGTCGCATTCGGCCTGGCGGAACTCGTCGTCGGCGGCGCGCACGCCGTGCGGTACCAGACACGGGTGCGGCCTGCGCCACCAGACCGCGCGCACGTCGTCGAGACCGTGGATGTGGGCCAGCGCGCGATTGGTGCCTGCCTTGTCCAGCCGGAAACTGCCTGTCTCCCTGGGGAAGTCGCGCAGATCCAGCCGAATCGGGTCGAGCCCGTGGTGTTCTCGTAACGTGGCGGCCAGCGCATCGGCGTGCAGGTCGTCGGTTTCGGAGACGATGAGCACCGCGTCGGTCGCGCGTTCCATGACCGTGGGCCGTTCAGTCGAGGCTGTCGCAGTTGATGCCGTCGCGGAAGGTGAACGTGGCGCCGGTGACTCCGCCGCGCTCCGCGATCCGCAGCTTGGCCGCCCAGGCGCGGGTGGCCTGGGCCAGCAGGTCGTCACCGAGTGCCTCGGAGGGCTCGGGCGCCAGGGTGATCGGCCGGTCGACCAGTTCCACCCGCATCCGGCGGGTGAAATCGGCGGTCGCGCCGGGCCGGATGTCGACGCGCACCTGCCGTTCCCCCGCGGTGGCGCGGTCTTCGGTGAGCCGCACGACGTCACGCCGGTCGAAGGTCCACGTACCACCGTCGACCCGCACCGAGATGTCGCGCTCGGACTCGGCCACCAGCAATCCGCGCAAGGCGGGGCCCCGATCTCGGGACGACGCGGTAGCGGGGAGGTGGATGGCGTCGGTCATGGGCACTCACTCCGATCTTCTCGTCTGCTCGCGATTTGCCAGAACCCCCGAAGGTGCTACGGATCATAACGCGCGAGCGGGCGTCACCGAGTCGGTTCGCAAGATTTGCGGGGCCTCGGGCAAACCGCCGAGCGGCGCGTGATCGCCTAGCGGGGAGAGAATTTCGGACAACTCGACCAGGGATCACACCGTCGCACCGGCAATCGATCAGCTAACGATGTCGGGTACGCCGACGGCCCGCATCGCCGCGAGATTGCTGAACGATACGGGCCGTGTCGGCTCGGGTTCAGAGGCCGAGGAGCTCCGGGCGTTCGGCCAGAGCGCGAAAGTGCTCGCCGGGGTTGGGGACCAGCTTGCGCTCGGTCAGGTCCATCGCGCCGGCCACCACGGTGATCTCCGCGGACACCGTGCCGTCGAGCTTGATGATCTGGTGGTGGAAGCGGAAGACTTTGCCGCCGTCCCATTCGCAGGTGGCCGTCACGGTCACCTCGTCGCCGCCGCGCAGTTCGCGCCGGTACTTGATCGTCGATTCGAGGACGACCGCGCCGATCCCGCCGGCGAGGAACTTGTCCTGCGGGATCCCCGCCGCCCGCATCAGCTCCCAGCGGGCGTGCTCGCCGTACTGGTGGTAGACGGCGTGGTTGAGGTGGCCCTGGGTGTCGAGCTCGTAGCCGCGGACGAGGACCGGTACGGAGAACGTCATACGGCGTATAACCAGGGGTTTCGCCGCTATTGTTCCCGGGATGCCTGCAATCTGCGCCACAGACTGCTCGGTTCGGTATCGCGGGTCAGCGGCGGTGGGCGTTGCGCTCGGCCCACCAGGCGGGCGCGTCGACGAAGTGGTTGTCGAATTCCTCTTGGGCGGCGACGAATTCGTCGTGCGTCGCCTCGCCGCGGATCAGGCGGTCGAGCAGACGGAAGTACTCGAAGCGCTGCACGCCGGGCATCAGGGCGATGAGGATGCGCGCGCCGCTGTCGGGGGTGGCGCCGAAGGCGTGCGGCATGTGGCGGGGGACCACCAGGGAGCCGCCCGCGCCGACGGTGTGGATGTGGTCGCCCGCCATGACCTGGAGTTCGCCGTCGGCGACGTAGAACAGCTCGTCGGAGCGGGTGTGGAAGTGCGGCGCCGCGCCGTCGGCGCCCTGCGCCATGGTGACCTCCAGCGTGCTGACGGTGCCGTCGCTGGCGTCGGCGTCGGTGAGCAGGCGCATCCGCACGGACTCGGTGCCGAGGGTCTCCGCGTCCTCGGGTAGGCAGAGGGCGATATCGCGGGCGTTCGTCATGGCTTTTCCGTTCGCTGGTTGATAATTCGCTACCGAACTATATCGCAGCGAATAGAATTGCGTCCATGGATGATCCGGATGCCGTCGATGCCATCGCCGCCCAGTGGCGGCGCGAACGCCCCGACCTCGACCTGGTGGCGATGGCCGTCTTCGGCAGGCTCGGCAGGCTGATGACCGTCGCCACGGCCCGCATCGAGGCCGTGTTCACCGCGCATGGATTGCAGCGTGGTGAGTTCGATGTGCTTGCGGCACTGCGCCGTTCGGGGGCGCCGTACGAACTCAACCCCTCGGTGCTCGCCGACACGCTGATGCTCTCGCGCGCCGGGATGACCGGGCGGATCGACCGGCTGGAGACGGCCGGACTGGTCCGCCGGATCGCCGATCAGGGCGATCGCCGGGCGGTGCGCGTCGCACTCACCGGCGCGGGGCGCGAACTCGTCGACGTCGTCGTCGGCGCGCACATCGAGAACGAGACGCGCATGCTGTCGGTGCTCGATCCCGCCGATCGCGTGGCGCTGGACCGGATCGCGCGCATCATGCTGCGCAGCCTCGAAGGCTAGCCGATCCCGCAACGCGCAACCATCGTCATCGGAGATCCCGCGCACCGCAATCGGTGAGTCGGCAGTGGGTGCACCGACGAAAGAACCGCCGCGGTGTTCCGGAAAACATTGCGGCGGTTCGGGTTCCGGAGCTCAGTCGCGACGGCGGACGGAGGCTTCGACGAGATCGAGGACGGCGGAGAGATTGTCGTCGGTGTGGCCGGAGGCGATCCGGGCGATCAAGCCGTCCAGCACCAGGTCCAGATAGCCGAGCAGGACGTCGGTGGGGACGTCGTCGCGCAGCGCGCCCGCGGCCTTGCGGCGTTCCAGGCGGGCCAGGGTGGCCGCGGTGAGTTCGGCGGAGCGCTGGGTCCAGCTTGCGCGGAATTCCGGGTCGGTGCGCACCCGGCGCGCGATCTCGAGGCGGGTGCCCAGCCAGTTGAATTCCTCGGGGCGGGCGAGCATGTCCCGCATGACCTGCACGATGCCCTGGTTGGCCGCGACCTCGGCCATGCGCTCGGCGTCGTCCTTGGCCAGGGCGAAGAACAGCGCGTCCTTGTCGCGGAAATGGTGGAAGATGGCGCCGCGCGAGAGGCCGATGGCCTCCTCCAGACGGCGCACCGTGGCGCCGTCGTAGCCGTATTCGGCGAAGCAGCGCCGTGCGCCGTCGAGGATCTGGCTGCGGCGGGCGGCGAGGTGGTCGTCGCTGACCTTGGGCATGAGTCCTCCGACTGACGATACACCGACCCCCGCCCCGGAGTGCGGAGCGGGGGTCGATGATGAATTGGCTTGTGGCCGAGCAATGGTGGATGAGGTCCGAGCAGGAACCCACCCCGTCGGGAGCGAGCCCGACGAGCGATGTCCGGGGCCGCCCCGCCGCCGGGCACTCGAAGCGCATGCGCCGCAGGCGCGAGTCTCGAGTGTCCGGCGGCGGGGTCACGAGGCCCCGGACCCCGCCGCGAAGCGGCGCATGATCTCAGCCGCGGATCATGTTGCGCAGGACGTACTGCAGGATGCCGCCGTTGCGGTAGTAGTCGGCCTCACCGGGGGTGTCGATGCGCACGACCGCGTCGAACGTGGTGACCTTGCCGTCTTCCGCGGTGGCGGTGACCTTGACGGTCTTCGGGGTGACACCCTCGTTGAGGGCGGTGATGCCCTCGATGTCGAAGGTCTCGGTGCCGGTCAGGCCCAACGACGCGGCCGACTGGCCGGCCGGGAACTGCAGCGGCACAACGCCCATGCCGATCAGGTTGGAGCGGTGGATGCGCTCGAACGACTCGGTGATGACGGCCTTGACGCCCAGCAGGCTGGTGCCCTTGGCGGCCCAGTCACGCGAGGAGCCCGAACCGTATTCCTTGCCACCGAGCACGACCAGCGGGATGCCCGCGGCCTGGTAGTTCTGCGAGGCGTCGTAGATGAACGCCTGCGGGCCGCCCTCCTGGGTGAAGTCGCGGGTGTAGCCACCCGAGACGTCGTCGAGCAGCTGGTTGCGCAGCCGGATGTTGGCGAAGGTGCCGCGGATCATCACCTCGTGGTTACCACGACGCGAGCCCAGCGAGTTGTAGTCCTTGCGGGCCACACCGTTGGCGTCGAGGTACTGCGCGGCGGGGGTGCCGGGCTTGATCGGGCCGGCCGGGGAGATGTGGTCGGTGGTGACCGAGTCGCCCAGCAGCGCCAGGACGCGGGCGCCCTTGATGTCGGTGACGGGGCTCGGGTCCATCGACATGCCGTCGAAGTACGGCGCCTTGCGGACGTAGGTCGACTTCTCGTCCCACGCGAAGGTGTCGCCCTCCGGGGTGGCCAGGCCCTGCCAGCGGGCGTCGCCGTCGAAGACGGTGGCGTAGGAGTTGCGGAACATGTCCTGGCTGATCGACGCCTTGATGGTGTCGTCGATCTCCTGGGCCGAGGGCCAGATGTCCTTCAGGAAGACGTCGTTGCCGTCGGCGTCCTGGCCGAGGGCGTCGGTCTCGAAGTCGAAGTCCATGGTGCCCGCGAGCGCGTAGGCGATGACCAGCGGCGGGGAGGCCAGGTAGTTCATCTTCACGTCGGGGGAGATACGACCCTCGAAGTTGCGGTTACCCGACAGCACGGCGGTGACCGAGAGGTCGTTGTCGTTGATCGCGGCCGAGATCTCCTCGGGCAGCGGGCCGGTGTTACCGATGCAGGTGGTGCAGCCGTAGCCACCGACGTAGAAGCCGAGCTTCTCGAGGTAGGGCCACAGACCGGCCTTCTCGTAGTAGTCGGAGACGACCTGCGAGCCCGGCGCCATGTTGGTCTTCACCCACGGCTTGGTCGACAGGCCCTTCTCCACCGCGTTACGGGCGAGCAGGGCGGCGCCCAGCATGACCGACGGGTTGGAGGTGTTGGTGCAGGAGGTGATACCCGCGACCACGACGGCGCCGTGATCGAGGACGAAGTCACCGCGCTCGGCCGAGCGCACCTCGACCGGCTTGGACGGACGGCCGTTGGCGCCCTTGGCGGCCGAGTGGGCCGGGGTGTAGGTGTCGTCGGCGGCGTTGGCGGACACGGCGACCGAATCCGACGCGGGGAAGGACTCCTCGCCCGCCTCGTCCAGCGCGGACAGCTCGCCCTGGCCGACGTAGTTGACGATGTCGGAGCGGAAGGCCGCCTTGGACTCGCTGAGCAGGATGCGGTCCTGCGGGCGCTTCGGGCCGGCGATGGACGGCACCACGGTGCTCAGGTCCAGCTCCAGGTACTCCGAGTACGCGGGCTCGTTGTCGGCGTCGTGCCACATGCCCTGTTCCTTGGCGTACGCCTCGACGAGCGCGAGCTGCTCGTCGGTGCGGCCGGTCAGGCGCAGGTAGTTGATGGTCTCCTCGTCGATCGGGAAGATCGCCGCGGTGGAGCCGAACTCGGGGCTCATGTTGCCCAGGGTGGCGCGGTTGGCCAGCGGCACCTCGGACACGCCGGCGCCATAGAACTCGACGAACTTGCCGACGACGCCGTGCTTGCGCAGCATGTCGGTGACGGTCAGCACCACGTCGGTGGCGGTGACGCCCGGCTTGATCTCACCGGTCAGCTTGAAGCCGACGACGCGCGGGATCAGCATGGAGACCGGCTGGCCCAGCATCGCGGCCTCGGCCTCGATGCCACCCACGCCCCAGCCCAGCACGCCCAAGCCGTTGACCATGGTGGTGTGCGAGTCGGTGCCCACACAGGTGTCGGGGTAGGCCTGGCCGTTGCGGACCATGACGGTGGGGGCCAGGTACTCGATGTTGACCTGGTGGACGATGCCCATGCCCGGGGGGACGACCTTGAAGTCGTCGAAGGCGCCCTGGCCCCAGCGCAGGAACTGGTAGCGCTCGCCGTTGCGCTCGTACTCGAGCTCGACGTTGCGCTCCAGCGCGTCGGCGCGACCGAAGACGTCCAGGATCACCGAGTGGTCGATGACCATGTCGGCGGGGGAGAGCGGGTTCACCTTGCTCGGGTCGCCGCCGAGAGTGGTGACGGCCTCACGCATGGTGGCGAGGTCGACGATGCAGGGCACGCCGGTGAAGTCCTGCATGATCACGCGCGCGGGGGTGAACTGGATCTCGACGCTCGGCTGCGCCGAGGGGTCCCAGTTCGCGATCGCGCGGATGTGATCGGCGGTGATGTTGGCGCCGTCCTCGGTGCGCAGCAGGTTCTCCGCCAGCACCTTCAGGGCGTAGGGCAGCTTCTCGGTGCCGGGAACAGCCGAGAGACGGAAGATCTCGTAGGAGTTGCTTCCGACCTCGAGCGTGCCCTTGGCGCCGAAGGTATCAATCTTCGTCACGTCAGCTCCACTCATCTGTGAGGGTGTGCCGCCGGCGGGGCTGTGCCGGCGACTCGCGTCTTCGGAGGGGGTTCGGCGCCGTGAGCGCCGGATTCCTCGCCGTACGAGCCTAACAGTACGCTTGTCCTATGAAATACGCGGGGGCGGTTCGGCGAGCCGTGTGAGCGTGTCCGCGCGCACCGTCGGCTACTGTGCCAGTCGAGCGAGTCGGGGAATGACGCGTTGACGCTCACCCTGCAGTGTTGGATGCCCGTCGCAACGCAGGCGATCGAGGCTCGACAGACCGGATGGAAGATGACCGTCTTGCACACCTTTGCGCCGATGGCCGCCGAACTGCCGCCGAACACCGTGCTGAGCAGTGTCCGGTCCGATCTCGCCGACAATCATGTCGCCGCTCCCAAAGGCGTGAACCAGGAGAAGCTGGCGGCGATCGTCGCCGAGGCGCGATCCGAGGGGATCCCGCTGAGCGTCGTCGTCGTTCCCGGCAACCCCGGCCACGACTCGAGCCTACGTGACCTGGCCACCGAGGTGGGCAAAAGTACGCAGGGCACCGTCGCGGTCTTCAGCGACGACTGGATCGGCACCTACAGCGACGGCATCAGCCGCGTCCGGCTGGAGTGGGCCGAGGACGGCGCCAAATACAAGGGCAACCATCCCGAGGAGGCCGTGCAGGCCTTCGTCACCCGGCTCGAGGAGCCCGAAGGTGTGTCCTGGGGGGTGATCACGGCTGTGCTGCTGGTGCTCACCGCGCTCGTGATCGCCGGTCTGTATCTCGTCAAGGTCCGTCGCGGACCCGAGGGCGAGGAGCGGGAGCGGGTCGCTGTGGCGCACCGCGATGCGGGATCCCCCGAGTAACAAGTCTCCCTTTCGTCACATTTCCAGACCTCTGGTCTGTTTTTCGCGTGCAAACCTGTCGCTCGTAAGGCTAATTCCGGGCAATCGGCAAATTACACCCCTGTCATCCTGTGGCAGATGTTTCCTTTGTGAACTATGTGTCGTACGGTTGCGGTGATCGCGATCGTGAAAGCAGTGGTACAGGGGGCATTGGTCGACTTGTGTGGTCGATGGGTGGGCTGATGCACCGGTGGCGTATGTCGAGTCGAGTCACTCGGAGGTGCCGTGCGCGGTGCGGGCAGGCAGGACGAACCAGGGCTATTACGGGTAGCGGCAGGATTGCTGATGGCGCTGGCCGTTCTCGCGAGTGCGGGACCGGTCGCGGCGGTGCCACCGCCGCCCCCCAATCCCTCCGACGGCGAGATCGCGGGCGCGGGCGCGCAGGTCGACGCGCGGGTCGGCGAGATCGGTGTGCTGATCAACCGCGTCGCCGCGGCCGATCAGCAGCTGCGAGCCCTCGACGACGTGCTCGCCGCCAAACGCGAGGCGGTCAACCAGGCGCTGGTCGATCTGCAGACCGCCCGTGACGCCGCCGACGCGGCCGCGGCCGCGGTCACCGATTCCCAGGCGCTGCTGGCCGACGCGGGCGCCAAAGTCGGTGTGGCCCGCCAGGAATTCGATCAGCTCGCGACCCAGGCCTATGTGCGGCCGGTGAACAGTTCGGTCGTCACCTACCTGGCCTCCTCGACCCCTGATGCCGCGATGGATCGCGCGCAGGTGCTGAGCATGGTGTCGAAGAACCAGCGCCAGGTGCTCGACGACCTGCGCCGCACCCAGATCGCGCAGGCCAACCAGAACGCCGCGGCCCGTCAGGCCAAGGCCGACGCCGACAGTGCCGCCGACGCCGCCGAGCAGAAGAAGAACGCCGCCCAGAACGCGGTGGCCGTGGCCAAGTCCGAGTACGACAGCCAGACCGTGACCCGCGACAACCTCCAGCGCGATCGCGCCGCGGCGCAGTCCGCCCTCGACGTCGCCCGCCAGACGGTGGCGGGCCTGCAGAGCCAGCGCGAGGTGTTCCTGGCCTGGGACGATCAGCGCCAGGCCGAGGTCACCGCGCTGCTCGCCGCCGCCAACGCCGCC
>NZ_JBCGFB010000140.1:0-14668 GCF_038752175.1 Nocardia sp. No.11
CGGCCGCGGCGGGCCTGCTGATGGTGCTGTCGTGCGGCCCGATGTTCGACGGCGCCAACCAGTTTCCCGGCGTCGCGGCGCTGTGGCCGGTGGCCGCGGCCTGCCTGGTGATCGCCTCCGGCTTCGGCGCCGCGACGGTGACCGCGTGGCCGAACCGGCTGCTGGCCGGGCGCGTGTGCACCGAACTCGGGGCGCTGGCCTATCCGCTGTACCTGTGGCACTGGCCGATCCTGATCTTCTATCTGGCCGAGACCGGCCGCGCGCACGCCGGGCTCGTCGACGGGCTGGTGGTGATCGGCATCTCGCTGGTGCTGGCCGCCCTCACGACCCGGCTGATCGAGACGCCGCTGCGGCTGCCGCCCACCGGGCAGACGAGCGCGGCGGGCGGGCACCGCCTGACCGGCCCGCTGGTCACCGCGCTCGCCGTCACCGTGCTGGTCTCGGCGGTGGGCTGGCAGGTCGTGCTGCGGGCCAACCCGGCGGTGCCCCCGCAGGCGCTGGACTCCACGCGGTACCCGGGCGCGGCCGCGCTGCTCTCCGGTGCCGAGTACTCGCCGGAACCGATTCGCCCCACGGTGTTCGAAGGCCAGGCCGACACCCCGCCGCCGACGACCGACGGCTGCATCACCCCCAACCGCGAGGTCCGCACCTGCGTCTACGGCGACCCAGACGCGGCCCGGTCGATCGCGGTCGTCGGCGGATCGCACTCCGAGCACTGGATTCCCGCGCTGGAACTGCTCGGCGCCGAACACGGCATCCGGGTGATCTCCTATCTCAAGGAGGGCTGTCCGGTCACCCTGGCCGACCAGCCGTCCTATGCCGAATGGCCGTTTCCCGAGTGCCACGAGTGGTCGCAGGAGGTGCTCGACCGGCTGACCGCGGAGCCGCCGGACTGGGTACTGACGCTGTCCACGCGCTACCGCAAGGACGGCCTCGGCGACGAAGTGCCCGGCGAATACCTCGAGGTGTGGTCGGCCCTGCAGGATCGCGGCCTGAATGTGCTTGCGCTGCGCGACACTCCGCGCCTGCGCCGCGACGGCGTGCTCTACCGCGCCACCGACTGCCTGGCCCACCGCGGCGATCCGGACAGCTGCGGGCTCGATCGCGCCGCCGCTCTCGATGCCCGCGACCCGGCCGAGGAACCGGCCGCCGGCTACCCGAACGTCTACCTGCTCGACCTCTCCGATGCCGTCTGCCGACCGCAACGCTGTCGCGTGGTCGAGGGCAATGTGCTCATCTATCGCGACGAACACCACCTCACGGCCAGTTACGCGCGCTCGCTGGCGCCCGAACTCGGCCGTCAGATCGGGGCGATCACCGGTTGGTGGTAGCGCGAGGTTCCTCCGCGCACCGCGAATCCGGCTACCCTCGGTCGCGTGCGCCTCTCCCGCAAGACACCGGTCCTGCTCCTCGCGCTCGCCCTGATGCCCGTCGCGTGCTCGTCCGGACCGGACCAGCCGCAGACCGTCGCCGAGTCCTTCGCCGCCGCGCTGAGCAGCGGTGACGCGGCCGCCGCCGCGGCGCTCACCGATGCGCCCGAGCAGGCCCGCGCGACGCTGACCACCCTGTTCGACAACCTCGGCAAGACCGATTCGGTCCGCGTCTCGGCCACCGACGACACCACCTTCACCCTCGAATCGACGTGGAAATTCGGCCCCGAGGGCCGCGACGAGTGGACCTACACCAGCACGGGCGCCGCCACCGACGCCGACGGCTGGAAGATCACTTGGAACCCCACCACGGTCGCGCCCGGCCTGGAGCTCGGCCCGCTCAGCTACAGCCCCGTCTACCCGAAACCCGCGCGGGTGCTCGACGCCTCGGGCGGTGAGCTGATGACCGAGCAGGTGGTGACGCTGGTGAACGTCGCCCCGGACGCCGACCTGCCCGCGGTCGCCGCGCTGCTCGCGCCGCAGGGCGTCACCGAGGCCATGCTGCGGGCGGATCTGGCCGCGGCGCAAGGCAAACCGGTGGTCGCGGTCGCGCTGCGCGCGGCCGACATCGCCCCGGTGCAGCAGGCGCTGACCGGGGTACGCGGGGTGACGCTCGCGCCGCAGACCCGGCTGCTCACCGTCGACAAGAGCCTGGCCGGACCCACCACCGCCGGGCTGGCCGAACTGTGGCAGCAGCAGGCCGACAGCGCGGCGGGCTGGGCCGTGCGCGCGCAGACCGCCGAGGGCACCCAGCGCATCGCCGGCCCCGACGCCACCCCGACCGCCGACATCGCCACCACCGTCGACATCGACCTGCAGAACGCCGCCGAAGCCGCGCTGACGCCGATCGAGCAGCCCGCCGCGATCGTCGCGCTGCGCCCGTCGACGGGGGAGGTGCTCGCCGTCGCGCAGAACGCGCCCGCCGACGCCCAGGGCCCGATCGCGCTCACCGGCCTCTACCCGCCGGGGTCGACCTTCAAGACCGTCACCGTCTCGGCCGCGCTGCAGGCGGGCGGGGTCACCGTCGACACGGTGCTGCCCTGCCCCGGCCGCGCGACCATCGAGGGCCGCACGATTCCCAACGACAACGGCTTCGATCTCGGGCAGGTGCCGCTGCACACCGCCTTCGCCCGCTCCTGCAACACCACGATGGCCGAGCTGGGCGTGCGACTACCCGCCGACGGGCTCACCGCGGCGGCCGCGCAGCTGGGGTTGGGCGTGGATTATGTGACACCCGGGTTGACGACTGTCACCGGGAAGGTTCCGCCCGCGCAGAATCCGGCCCAGCAGGTCGAGTCGAGCATCGGCCAGGGCAGCGTCACCGCCTCGCCGTTCGGGATGGCGCTCGTCGCCGCCTCGCTCGCGCACGGTTCCGCGCCCGCGCCCGCCATCGTGCGGGGGCGTCCCGGCACCGCCGACCGCGCCTCCGCGCCGGTGCCCGCGAACGTGACGTCGCAGATAGAGACCATGATGAGCGAGACGGTGACCGCGGGCACCGCCACCGCGCTGCGCGATATCCCGGGGCTGCTCGGCAAGACCGGCACCGCGGAATATCTCGACGACAAGCACGCGCACGGCTGGTTCGTCGGCATCGACGGCGATCTCGCGTTCGCTGTCTTCGTGGCCGACGCGGGCAGCTCGGGCCCCGCCGTCGAAGCGGCCGGACGGATGCTGAGAGCCAAACGATGATCTATGTCACGCTCTGTGGGCGAGCAATACCCACGCTGCCGCACGCGGTCCACACCGGGCCAGCTACACTCGTCGACGGACCATATCCATGGTCAATACGCGGGATGTCACAATTTCGAGAAGGTTCGGAGTAGGCGCCATCGATACCGGTCAGAAGATCGCGGAGCATTACCGCCTGGTCGAGCGTATTGGTAGCGGCGGCACAGGCGTTGTATGGCGCGCTGTCGACGAACGCCTCCAACGCTCCGTGGCTGTGAAGCAGATCCACATCAAGCCCAGCCTGCCCGAGGGTGAGCGGGATGTCCTGCGTCAGCGTGCGATTCGGGAAGCCCGCAACGCGGCACGCTTCCAGCATCCCAATGCCATCGTGGTCTTCGACATCACCGAGCACAACGGTGACCCGTGCCTGGTGATGGAGTACCTCAAATCCGTCAGCCTGGCTGCCGAATTAGGGCAGAAGGGTCCGCTGCCGCTGACCGAGGTCGCCCGCATCGGCGAACAGGTGGCGTCCTCGCTGATCGCCGCCCACCAGGCGGGCCTGGTGCACCGGGACGTGAAACCGGGCAATATCCTGCTCGGCGACCACGGTGAGGTGAAGATCACCGACTTCGGCATCTCCCGCGCCGCCGGTGACGTCACCCTCACCGAGACCGGTCTCATCTGCGGTACCGCCGCCTACCTGGCGCCCGAGGTCGCGCGCGGCTCCGATCCGACGCCGGCCGCCGACGTGTTCGCGCTCGGCGCCACCCTGTTCCACGCGCTCGAGGGCGAGCCGCCCTACGGCGCCAACGCCAACCCGCTCGCGGTGCTCTACGCCGCGGCCAACGGCCAGGTGCGCGAGCCGCGTAACGCGGGCCCGGCGACCGACTTCCTGCTCGACCTGCTCAGTCCGGACCCGCTGGACCGGCCGACGATGACCGAGGCCCGCGACGCGCTGGCCGCGTTCGCCGACGCCGACGCGGTGCCCGCCGGGTTCGTTCCCGCCAGCGAGGCCTACGGCCGCCGCAATTCCGCGGCCGCGACCCAGGTCATCCGGCAGTCCGGCAACCGGACCTCGCACGCGGGCGCGTCCACCGCGACCACCCGGCAGATCCGGTCGAATCCGCGTCCGCCCGCGCGCCACGACACGGCCGCGCACCCGCCGACCGCGGCCCAGCCCGCGCCGCTGCCGCGCAAGCAGGCGGGCAAGGGCCGTGCGGTGCTGATCGGTTCCGGTGTCGGCGCGGTGGTCGCCGCGATCGCCGTCGCGGTCAGCGCCCTGAACAGCTCGGACTCGAATTCCCCGCAGGTGCAGGCGAATCCNCCGCTGCCGCGCAAGCAGGCGGGCAAGGGCCGTGCGGTGCTGATCGGTTCCGGTGTCGGCGCGGTGGTC
This sequence comes from Nocardia sp. No.11, assembly GCF_038752175.1. NCBI lineage: Bacteria > Bacillati > Actinomycetota > Actinomycetes > Mycobacteriales > Nocardiaceae > Nocardia > Nocardia sp. No.11. Next base: position 4,492 of record NZ_JBCGFB010000140.1, read on the forward strand.
GCCGCGATCGCCGTCGCGGTCAGCGCCCTGAACAGCTCGGACTCGAATTCCCCGCAGGTGCAGGCGAATCCGTCGACCTCGGTGCAGGCCTCGGCCGGTCCGGCGTCGAGCAGCGCGGCTCCGGTCGCGCTCGGACAGACCGCCAACGTCGGCACCGTCGACATCGGCTCGGCCGGCCTGCTGGTGGAGAACTTCTTCAGCAATCCGGCCGGTTCCTGGTCGCTGCTGACCCCGGCCGCGCAGAAGGTCTACGGCAGTGAGACCGCGTTCCGGGAGTACTGGAACGACCGCACCGTCGACACCTTCGCCAGCATCACCGCGGTCAAGGGCAACAACGCCGACGGCTCGACCGACATGCGCCTGGCCAGCATCACCATCAACGGTCAGACCAAGGCGATGGTCATGCGCGTGGTCAACTCCGGCGGCAGTCTGCGCATCGACGGCGACACCCGCTGACATCGGCGCGGTTCGCCCCGCGAACGACGAAGTGAGCACGGACCCGGCGGGGGTGACCCCGCCGGGTCCGTCGTCTTCGGCGGGATCTGCCGGAAATGCGGTGGCGGGCGACCGATAGGCTGGTACCTGACCTGAGCCCAGCACAGACAGGACTGCACCCCGATATGACTCCCCGCATCGAGCTCGCCCGCGTCGATCTGCGCGGTCGTACTCCTTCCGCTGCCGAGCTGCGCACCGCGCTGCCGCGCGGAGGAGTCGACGTGGACTCGGTGCTGCATCATGTGCGGCCGGTCGTCGAGGACATCCGCGACCGGGGCGCCGAGGCCGCGCTGGACTACAGCGAGAAGTTCGACGGTGTGCGCCCGGACGTGGTGCGCGTGCCCGTCGCGAAACTGGTCGAGGCGCTCGCGGAGCTGGATCCGGCCGTGCGGGCCGCGCTCGAGGTCGCGATCGAGCGGACCAGGAAGGTGCACGCCGATCAGCGCCGCACCGACACCGTCACCGAGGTGGTGCCCGGCGGCACCGTCACCGAGAAGTGGGTGCCGGTCGAGCGGGTCGGGCTGTACGTGCCCGGCGGCAATGCCGTCTACCCCTCCTCGGTCGTGATGAACGTCGTCCCGGCGCAGGCCGCTGGCGTGGAGTCGCTGGTGGTGGCCTCGCCGCCGCAGGCCCAGTTCGGCGGTCTGCCGCACCCGACGATCCTGGCGGCCGCCGCCCTGCTCGGCGTCGACGAGGTGTGGGCGGTCGGCGGCGCGCAGGCCGTGGCGCTGCTGTCCTACGGCGGCACCGACACCGACGGCGCCGCACTGGCGCCGGTCGACCTGATCACCGGGCCCGGCAACATCTACGTCACCGCCGCCAAGCGGCTGTGCCGCGGCCTGGTCGGCATCGATGCCGAGGCGGGCCCCACCGAGATCGCGGTCCTGGCCGACGCCACCGCCGACCCGGTGCACGTGGCCGCCGACCTGATCAGCCAGGCCGAGCACGATGTGCTGGCCGCCAGCGTGCTGGTCACCGACTCGGTGGCACTGGCCGACGCGGTCGACGCCGCCCTCAACGCCCAGCTCACCGTCGTCAAGCACGACGCCCGCGTGCGGGAAGCACTGAGCGGCAAGCAGTCCGGGATCGTCCTCGTCGACGACATCACCCAGGGCCTGCGCGTCGTCGACGCCTACGCGGCCGAGCACCTCGAGATCCAGACCGCCGACGCCGCCGCCGTCGCCGCGCGGGTGCGCAGCGCCGGCGCGATCTTCGTCGGGCCGTGGGCGCCGGTCAGCCTGGGCGACTACTGCGCGGGCTCCAACCACGTGCTGCCCACCGCGGGCTGCGCGCGGCACTCCTCGGGACTGAGCGTGCAGACCTTCCTGCGTGGCATCCACATCGTGGAGTACACCGAGGCGGCGCTGAAGGACGTCGCCGGGCACGTCGTCGCCCTGGCCAACGCCGAGGATCTGCCCGCGCACGGGCAGGCCGTGCAGGCGCGTTTCGAGGCCCTGTCGTGAGCACTCCGACCGTGCCCGGCGCCTCGGCGACCCTGGATCAGCTGCCGCTGCGCGACAACCTGCGCGGCAAATCGCCTTACGGCGCACCGCAATTGACCGTGCCGGTGCAGCTCAACACCAACGAGAACCCGCATCCGCCGAGCACGGCGCTGATCGACGACGTCGCCGAATCGGTGCGCGCGGCCGCCGCCGACCTGCACCGGTACCCGGACCGCGACGCCGTCGCCCTGCGCGCCGACCTCGCCGCCTACCTGACCCGCCAGACCGGCGTCCCCGTCGACGCCGCGAACGTGTGGGCGGCCAACGGCTCCAACGAGATCCTGCAGCAGCTGCTGCAGGCCTTCGGCGGACCCGGCCGCAGCGCACTGGGTTTCGTGCCCTCCTACTCGATGCACCCGATCATTTCCGAGGGCATCGACACCGAGTGGATCGAGGCCAAGCGCAGCGGCGACTTCTCCCTCGACATCGACTACGCCGTCGCCCAGATCGCCGAACGCCGACCCGACGTGGTGTTCGTGACCAGCCCGAACAACCCGACCGGGCACAGCATCCCGATCGACGAGCTCGAGCGGATCCTCGACGCGGCGCCCGGCATCGTCGTCGTGGACGAGGCGTACGGCGAATTCTCGGCGGCGCCGAGCGCGATCACGCTGATCGACCGGTTCCCGACCAAGCTGGTGGTCACCCGCACCATGAGCAAGGCCTTCGCCTTCGCGGGCGGTCGCCTGGGCTACCTGGCCGCCTCGCCCGCCGTGATCGACGCGATCCTGCTGGTCCGGCTGCCGTATCACCTGTCGGTGGTCACCCAGGCCGCCGCCCGCGCGGCCCTGCGCCACGCCGACGAAACCCTCGGCAGCGTGGCGGAATTGGCCGCCCAGCGCGACCGGGTCGCCGCCGCGCTGACCGCGCAGGGTTTCGCGGTGATCCCCAGCGACGCCAACTTCATCCTGTTCGGCCGGTTCACCGACGCCGCGCGCGCCTGGCAGCACTACCTCGACGCCGGGGTGCTCATCCGCGACGTCGGCATCCCCGGCTACCTGCGCGCCACCGTCGGTCTCGCCGCGGAGAACGACGAGTTCCTGCGGGTGAGCGCCGACATCGCGGCCACCGACCTGACCCACTGAACGCTGGAGGCAACGAGATGAGCAGAACAGCGCGGGTGGAGCGCGTCACCAAGGAATCGTCGATCCTGGTGGAACTGAACCTCGACGGCACCGGGCAGACCGAGATCTCCACCGGTGTCCCGTTCTACGACCACATGCTGACCGCGCTGGGCCAGCACGGCGGGTTCGACCTCGTGGTGCGGGCCGAGGGCGACATCGAGATCGAGGCGCACCACACGGTCGAGGACACCGCGATCGTGTTCGGCCAGGCGCTGGGCAAGGCCCTGGGCGACAAGAAGGGCATCCGCCGCTTCGGCGACGCGTTCATCCCGATGGACGAGACCCTCGCGCATGCCGCCGTCGACGTGTCGGGGCGGCCGTACTGTGTGTTCACCGGCGAGCCGGAACACCTGGTGCACACCATCATTCCCAGCGCGGGGCCCGGCGCGTCGTATTCGACGGTGCTCAACAAGCACGTCTTCGAGTCGATCGCGCAGAACGCGCGGATCGCGCTGCACGTGCGGGTGCTCTACGGCCGCGACCAGCACCACATCACCGAGGCCGAGTTCAAGGCTGTCGCCAGGGCACTGCGGGCCGCCGTCGAGATCGACCCGCGGGTGAGCGGCGTCCCGTCCACGAAAGGCGTGCTGTGAGTGCGAAGGTCGTCCTGCTCGATTACGGCTCCGGCAATCTGCACTCCGCCGAGCGCGCGCTGGTGCGCGCGGGCGCGCAGGTGGAGGTGACGGCCGATCCGCAGGCCGCGCTGGCCGCCGACGGGCTGGTCGTCCCCGGGGTCGGTGCGTACGCGGCGTGCATGGCCGGGCTGCGCGGGGTGCGCGGTGAGCGCATCATCGGCCAGCGGCTGGCCGGTGGTCGTCCGGTACTCGGGATCTGTGTGGGGATGCAGATCCTGTTCGATCGCGGCGTGGAGTTCGGCGTGGAGACCGAGGGTTGTGGCGAATGGCCGGGCACGGTCGCTCGCCTCGACGCGCCGGTCCTGCCGCACATGGGCTGGAACACGGTGAAGGCCCCCGCCGACAGCACCCTGTTCGCCGGGCTCGACGCCGACACCCGCTTCTACTTCGTCCATTCCTACGCGGCCCAGCAGTGGGAACTGCCGGAGAACGAGCACATCGCGCCCCCGAAGCTGACCTGGGCCGAACACGGCGTTCCGTTCCTGGCCGCCGTCGAGAACGGTGCCCTCTCGGCCACCCAGTTCCATCCGGAGAAGTCCGGCGACGCGGGCGCCCAGCTGCTGCGCAACTGGCTCGGGTCGCTGTAGTCGGAGGTCGACGCCCCTTGGAACCATACACACTGGGGTCGGTGTGTATGGTCGTTGGATGACCGCAGTACCGCCGCGCCCGAAACACCTCGACTCCCCGCGTCTGCCCACGATCTTCAAGATCATGGGCAAGACCCAGGTGTGGGTCTACCGACGCACCGGTGGTCGGATCGGCGGGAAATGGCGGGTCGGCGCGGGGTTCCGCAAGCCGGTCCCGACATTGCTGCTCGACCACCGCGGCCGCAAGTCCGGCGTCGAGTACACCACGCCGCTGCTCTACCTCCTCGACGGCGCCGACGTCATCGTCGTCGCCTCCCAGGGCGGACTGCCCAAACACCCGCAGTGGTACCACAATCTGCGCGCCACCCCCGACACCCACGTCCAGATCGGCCGGGACCGTCGCCCGGTCCGCGCCAGAACCGCCGACCCGCGGGAACGCGCCCGGCTGTGGCCCCTGCTCGTCGATGCCTACGCCGACTTCGAGCACTACCAGGCCTGGACCGACCGCGAAATCCCCGTCGTCGTCCTCGAGCCGCGCGAGCCCACCCGCTGAACGGGCGGGTGGGTCGCCGGTCCGCCGCCGATCAGGCGGTGGCGGCGTGGACCGCGGCGAGATGGCCGAAGACGATCGCGGGACCGATGGTCGCCCCGGGGCCTGCGTAGGTGTGTCCCATGACCGGCGCACTGGTGTTGCCCGCGGCGTAGAGGCCGTCGATGGTGGTGCCGTCGGTGCGCAGGACGCGGCCGTGCGTGTCGGTGCGCAGGCCGCCCTTGGTGCCGAGATCGCCGGGGACGAGCCGGGCGGCGTAGTAGGGGCCGGTGTCGAGGGCACCGAGGTTGGGGTTCGGGCGTTGGCGGGGGTCGCCGTAGTAGCGGTCGTAGGCGCTGGTGCCGCGGCCGAAGTCCGCGTCGACGCCGGTGCGGGCGAAGTGGTTGAACCGGGTGATCGTGGCGGACAGGCTCGCGGCCGGTACCCCGATCTTGTCCGCGAGTGCGCCGACGGTGTCTGCGCGCGTGAGGATGCCGGCATCGAACCAGCGCCGGGGCAGCGGCGCGCGCGGGGGAAGGCCGGCGAAGAGATAGCGGTTGCGGTAGCGCTGGTCGAAGATCAGCCACGCGGGCAGATTCTCGGCCGCGCCCTCGCCACGGCCGTGCCGGCCGCCGTACATGCGATGGGTGGCTTCGACATAGGGCAGGGATTCGTTCATGAACCGCTCCGCGCGGTCGTTGACGATGAGACTGCCGGGAAGATTGCGTTCGGAGACGCAGAAGAACGGCGTGCGCGGTAGCGGGATCGACGGGCCCCACCAGGCGTCGTCCATGAAGGCCGTGGCCGCGCCGATCGTCTGACCGGCGCGGATGCCGTCCCCGGTGTTGGCGGCCGCGCCCACGGTCCAGTCGGTGCCGATAGGCTCGCGCTGGTATCGCGCGCGCATCGTGGCGTTGTGCTCGAAACCGCCGCAGGCCAGAATCACCCCGCGCCGCGCGCTGATCACCCGCTCGGCACCGTCGCGGCGGACGACGGCCCCGACGACGCGGTCATCGGCCACGGCCAGTTCGACCAGGGCGGTATCCAGCAACAGCGGCACTCCGGCGTCACGCATCCCCAGGCGCAGCATCGCGCTCAGTGCCTGGCCACGGGCGAGAAGATGCCGCCCGCGCAGCGCGCCGCCGAGCCAGCGAGCCCCGATCCTGGCCGCCCGCAACGGGCTGCGCGGATTGCGCAGCCCCAGATGGATCTGCCGGAAGTCGGCCTGGGTCAGCACGACATTGCGGGGGGCCCGCAGATAGTCGGGCTCCATGGTGGCCAGCTCGTCGCCGAGACCGCGTGCGTCGAAAGGCTTCGGTTCGACCGATCGGCCACCGGCTCGACCGCCGGGTGCTTCGGGGTAGTAGTCGCTGTAGCCGGGAACCCAGCGCATCGCCAAGGGCGCGTGGCGGGCCAGGAATTCGAAGGCCGCGGGCCCGCGATCGAGGTAGGTGTCGATCATCTCCGGTGCGACGTCCGCCCCGACGATGTCGGCGAGGTAGGCGCGGGCGTCGTCGATGTCGTCGGGCGAGGACCGTCGGCCCAGCGCCGCGTTGCCCGGAATCCACACCCCGCCGCCGGAGCGGGCTGTCGAACCGCCCCAGCGGCTCGCCTTCTCGACCATCACGACCGTCAGGCCGTGGTGGGCCGCGGTGATCGCGGCGGCCATGCCCGCCGCGCCCGATCCGACGACCACGACATCCACCGTCTCGGGAATCACGCTGTCCTGCTGCATTGTTGCCTCTTCTGTCCGATACGGCGGGGGTCAGCGCGGGGTTCGCCAGCGGTCGTCTAGCACCGCGGCCACCGCCGCTTCGACACAGACCGGTAGCGAGGCCGAGGGGTTGTGCGCGCTACGCAACCACTGGAGATAGCCGAACTCGGCGGCCGCGAGCATCAGGTGCACCAGCAGCCCGGGGCGGCTGTCGGTGACCGGGTCGGTGTCCATCCGCTGCGCGGCCAGCTCGACCAGTCGCGCCCGATGATCCGGCGGGATCAGCGCGACACGGTCGAGCAGATGCGGCGCGGTGGCGAAGGCGGCGCGCCACTGCTCCAGCTCCTCGGTGCCCAACGCGGTCGAGCGGTCCAGGATCGCTCGGGCCAGTGCGGTATCCGCCGGTTCCGCCTCGGGGCGGCCCTCGAGCAGGGCGGCGATCCCGGCGCCTCCCTCCCGCACCGGGTCGAGCAGCAGATCCTCCTTGCTGCGCACGTGCCGGAAATAGGTACTCGGCGAGATCCCCGCCGCCGCCGCGATCTGCTCGGTGGTCACCTCGTCGAATCCGGACCGCGCGAACAACGCGAACGCCGCGTGCTGGATCTCGGCCCGCACCTGCCGCCGCTGCCTCTCCCGCAAGGACACCCCACACCTCCGTGCTCGCCTGACTGTTCCGTCTGTCGAAAGTATCTAGCTAAGTGACAGAGACTGTCAAGTAGATTGCTGGTGTCGATCGAGCGCGTAGGCTAGAAATCGCCTTCGCCGCACGGAGTCCGGGCGGCCGGGGGTCTCGGCGACCGCGTCATCCGGTGAACGGCACCAGGCCGGCCGTGCAGGTGGTGCCCGGTTCCGGGAGTCGCAGCTCGATGAGATAGCGCCGGGTGAGGTCGGTGACGCAGTCGCCGGCCGGTTCGTGGCCGTAGCCGTCGGTCACCACGACCAACCGCGCCTCGCCCATGGCCTCGGCGGCGTGCTGGGCGGCGGTGAGCGGGGTGGCCGGGTCGAAACGGTTGTTGAACAGCAGCGGGGGAACGGCGGCTCGTTGGGTCCACGGGCCGGTGTAGCGCTGGGGGTAGCCGTCGGCGGGGGCGGGCCAGGTGGCGCACGGCTGCCGGAGGTAGAGCCAGAACGGGCCGTAGACCGGCGCGCTGTCGGCGGATTCGGCGGCGAATTCGGGCCAGCGCTGCGGTTGCCGGGGAAGGGAATTGTCGGCGCAGGAGATGGCGACGAAGGAATCCAGGAAGTCGCCCGTCGATCCGATCGCGCTCAGGACCTGGTGCACCACAGCGGGATTCCCGGCGGGGCCGCGCTCGAACTCGGCCAGCAGCGCTGCCAGTGCGGGCCAGCCCTGGGCCGCGTCGTACAGCAGCATGGCGTGGGCTCCGACGACCTCGCTGTAGGTCACCGACACGGTCGTCGGTCCCTGACCGACGTGCAGGCCCGTCGTCTTCGCCCGGTCGAGCAGGGCGGTGTCGCGGGCGCGCAGCTCGGCCGCCGACGACGCGCCCGTGGCGAAGGCGCAGCGTTGCGGCCCGGCCGCCGCGCACAGGCGCAGGAATTCGCCGAGCACCTCCTCGGTGCCGAGCGCGGTCGCCTCGATGCCGGCGCGGGTGTCGGTGGTGTAGGAGACGGGGTCGAGGATCGAGGAGAGTTGCAGGGCGCGAACACGGTCGGCGAACAGGGCGCCGTAGACAGTGCCCAGGTAGCCGGCGTAGGAACCGCCCTGGTAGGTCAGGCGCTGGTCGCCGACCGCGCGGCGGAGAAGATCGAGGTCGCGGGCGGCGTCCACGGTGGTCAGGTGAGCGATCAGCGCGCCGTCGTGGTGCAAGCACCCGCGCGCGAGTCGCCGACTCGCGTCCTCGGTGGCGCTCTGCTGCAAGGCGTCGACCGGCGGCAGGGCCAGGGTGCGCCAGAACTCCCGCTGCGCACCGGAATCCGGGAAGCAGCGCACCGCGGAACTGCGTCCCACCCCGCGCTGGTCGAAGGTGACGACATCGAATCGCCTGCTCAGCTCGCCGGGGAACAGCTCACCTTTCGCCGCCCACGCCAGGCCCGAGCCGCCGGGTCCGCCCGCCGCGGTGAACAGGGTGCCGATGCGGTGCGCCGGGTCGCGCGCGGGCTGGCGCACCACCGCGAGTTCCAGGTGCTGTCCCGTGCGATCGGCGTAGTCCAGCGGCACCGCCACCCGGGCGCACTCGCTGCCCCGCAGCGGTTCCTCCGCGCACGGCGCCCAGTCGATCCTGGGTGTCGGCACGGCATCGGCCTGCGCCACCAGCTCGGCGACCGTGGCGGCCGAGTGGTTCGGCCGCTCGGCGGCGACGCAGCCGCCGAGGACGGTCGCCAGCGCGATCAGGACACCGCAGACGATCGATTTCGGAGTGACCATACCGATCATCTTCACGAGGTGGTGGGCGCGCTGTCGTCACCCGTTCGACGGAGGCGAAACCCTGATACCGCCCCGGTCGATCAGGGTCGGTGGTCGCCCAGCCGGGCGCGGTCGGCGGCCTCGGTGCCCGCGTCCCAGCCCTCGGCGCTGCGGATGGTGATGCCGCGGGCGCGGGTGGTGGGGAAATAGGTGGTGAAGGCTTGTTCGACGCGCAGGTCGTGGGAGGCCAGCAGCGGAAGCAAGGTGGTGGGGTCGGGGGACGCGGCGACGGTGGTGGCCGCGGCGGTGGTGAGGCGGTCGCCGATGCGGGTGGCGTAGGCGGTGAGGAAGGCCTTGCGATAGGCGCGCGAACGGGAGTCGGCCGCGGCCGACGGGGTGTCGATCATGGCCCGGGTGGCCTGCACGAGCAGGGAGGTCGACAGCAGTTCCACGGCGTCGAGGTCGGGGTCCTCGCCGACGACGGTGACGAAGTCCCAGTCGGCGACGAAGATCGCCCGGCACCGGTTGGCCCGGGCCACCAGGTCGATGAGCAGGGCCTTGGCCTCGGTGTAAGGGGTGTCGAGCCAGAGGCGACGCGCGCCGGGGAGGTCGCTGTCGACGGTGGGAGTCTCCAGCAGCACACGGTCGATCGCGTACTTGGTCATCAGTTCCTGGGCCTTGGCCGAGAGGGTTTCGGCCTCCTCGGGGAAGGCGGTGGACTCGGCCTTGGCGAGCAGGCCGCGAACCCGGCCGAGCGCCTTGGCGTCCACGTCGTGCTGCGCGGTCCGGTGCCGGCGCGCGGTGCCGGGCAGCGGCCGGATCGGCTCGAGTTTCGGCAGTCGCAGCAGGAGCCCGAGCGCTGCGACGACTGTGGTCACCGCTTCGGCGCCGGTGAGCAGCGCGCGGTCGGCCCAGGCGGTCAGGTGCGGTGGGGTCCACCAGACGGTGGCGCCGAGTTCGTCGAGTTGGGCCTGCCAGATCTCGTCCACGGTGTCGTCGGCGAACCGGGCGCGGTGATCGGCCATCAGATCGGTCAGATAGCCGACCGCGAATTCGTCGAGGCGACGGCGCGCGGCCTGGTGCACGTCCCCCGGCAGCCAGCCGAAGTCGAAGGCGTGGGCGATGATGCGGCGACCCGCCGACTCGACACCCGCCGCCACCTCCGGGCGCACCGGACCCGTGCCGGCCAGCTGCGCGACGAACCGCCGCACCCCGGCGGCGTCGCC
>NZ_JBCGFB010000141.1:0-14599 GCF_038752175.1 Nocardia sp. No.11
GAGGCCGCCGCGGATGAGCGCCGCCTCGAGCGTGCGCAGGCCCCCGGCCCGGCGCATCACCACCCGCGGCGGCCAGTTGGTCCGATCCTGCCCCACAGTTCGATTGTCCCCGTGTCTCGTCGCGTGTCAGTTTTCCTGCGCGTTCTGCGTCTTCACCGGCCCCATCCGGCTCGGCGGCCAGATCTTGAACACCGTCTTGCCGCGCACGTTGTCCACCGGCACGGTGCCCTGCAGATCGTCGCTGACGTGGGCGCGCGAATCGGCCGACTCGTTGCGGTTGTCGCCCATCACCCACAGGTTGCCCTCGGGCACCTTCACCGGGCCGAACACCCGGCCCGCCGGGTAGACCGCGTTGGGGCGGTCGGTGAACCAGGGGTAGTCCTTCTTGATGTACGGCTCGTCGAGCGGCTTGCCGTCGACCATCACCCGGCCCTGCGGATCACAGCACTGCACGGTCTGCCCGCCGACGGCGATGACGCGCTTGACCAGATCGTTCTCGTCCGGCGGGACCAGCCCGAAGTAGGACAGGAAGTTCTGCAACCCGCGCACGACCGTGTTGTCGGAGCGGACCGACTTGTAGTGCCCGTTCCACGACGGCGGGCCGACGAAGACCACGACGTCGCCGGGGCCGGGATCGGAACCGTAGTAACTGATCTTCTCGACATAGATGCGGTCGCCGATCAGCAGCGTGTTCTCCATCGACTGCGACGGAATCACATACGGCCGTCCGACGAAAGTCACCATCAGCGCGGCGATCACAGCCGCGATCACGATCAGAATCGGCAGCTCCTGCCAGAACGGTCGCTGCTTCTTGTCGCCGCGCTTGCGCTCGCGCCGCCCACCTTCGTCGCCCGAATCGGACACCGACACCGACCCACTTTCGTCTGCCACGCCGAACAGAGTAGCCCGGCGCCCCGACCGAAGTCGGAGCGCCGGGCTACCGGAAAATTCTGTGCTGCGAACAGCTACCGCGAGATCAGCGCTTTTCCTTGATCTTGGCGGCCTTACCGCGCAGATCGCGCAGGTAGTACAGCTTGGCGCGACGCACGTCACCGCGGGTCACGACATCGATGTGGTCGATGTTGGGGCTGTGCACCGGGAAGGTGCGCTCGACACCGACACCGAAGGACACCTTGCGGACCGTGAAGGTCTCGCCGATGCCGCCGCCCTGACGCCGGATCACGACGCCCTTGAAGACCTGGATGCGCTCCTTCGAGCCTTCGATGACCTTCACGTGCACGTTCAGGGTGTCGCCCGGACGGAAATCGGGGACATCGCTACGCAGCGACTTCTCGTCGACGAAGTCAAGGGTGTTCATTTTCCACCTTTTCGGATTCTTTGCGCGAACAGAGGAACCTGGCGGCACTGACGCGCTCGACCGGTTCATGCTCAGAACAGGAGTGCTCACGGACACAACTCGGCCGAGGCAACCGGTTCATTGTGCCAGACCAGGCACTCCGGACTGAAATCGGGCGACCCCGGTCACTCGCCCGCGGTGGTGTCGGCCGCGGCCTCGGCCCGGCTGCGCGGGAGCAGATGGGGATGGGGCGGCGGTGCGGGCGGTGCCGCGACCACCCGGCGCGCGAGCTCGGCTTCGGCCGCCGTCTTGGCGTGCTCGACATCGGGCTTGCCCGCGATCAGGTCCTGGATGAAGATCTTCGCGCGGATCACCGGGCGCCGATAGCGCCGTTCCCTGGCGATGGCCCGGTTCATGGTCTTGTGCCGGTTGCCGTAGCGCCAGCGCGCCCACGGCGCGCCCGGCCTGCTGAGCCGGATCGCGCCGATCAGCAGCAGCGGGGTGAAGAACATGCCGAACAGGCCCGTCCAGATCTTGCCCTTGGCGATCACCACCGCCGCCAGTCCCAGATTCAGCAGCAGGGTGCCCAGGACCGCGATGCGGACGCCGATGCCGCGCGACTGCCGGAAGTCGTCGTAGTCGAGGAAGGTCGCCGGTTGCACGCCGAGCAGCAGCAGGCCGGTCACCGCGAGGGCGACGAAGACCGCGTCGACCGAGGTGCGGCCCTGCTCCTCCCAGTAGACGTCACGCAGGTAGAAGATCAGCGCGAACTCGTCGAGCACCAGCGCCGCGCCGACCCCGAACAGGGCGGCGAGCACGCTGGAGGTGACCTGGGTGGAGTCCTCGGCGGTGGCGATCAGCCCGATGCCGGTCAGCAGCACCGTGATGACGCCGAAGACCATGTGGTGGATGTGGGTGTCGCCGGCTTTGACATTGCCCGGCCACCAGCGCACGTTGGCCCGGATCATCCGCACGCTGATCCGGATGACCACGAAACCGAGGATGAACCCCAGCAGGAAGCACAACAGGGGCAGGCGGCCGTGCGCGATCACATCGTCTTCGAGCCACCGTCGCATGCCGCCCGCCCTGTCGTCGAGTTACTTGCCGCCGAATCCCGCCCGGCGCAGCGCGTCGGCCATCGATCCGCTCGGCTCGGCCGCGGGCTTGCGCTGGTTGCCGCCACGCCCCTGTGGGGCCTGGCCACGTCCCTGCGCCTGTCCACGATCCGAGCCCTGACCACGGCCGCCCTGCGGACGACCCTGACCACGGCCCTGGCCGCGCGGTGCGCCGCCACCACGATTGTCCCCCTGGGCGGGCTTTCCGGGCTCGTCGTCGAGCCGCAAACTCAGCCCGATGCGCTGGCGGGCGACGTCGACCTCCAGCACCTTGACCTTCACGACGTCACCGGACTTGACCACCTCACGCGGGTCCTTGACGAAGGTGTGCGACATGGCCGAGACGTGCACGAGGCCGTCCTGGTGCACGCCGACGTCGACGAACGCGCCGAACGCGGCCACATTGGTGACGACGCCTTCGAGCACCATCCCCGGCTTCAGGTCGGCGACCTTCTCCACGCCCGCGGCGAACTCGGCGGTCTTGAACTCCGGTCGCGGGTCGCGGCCGGGCTTCTCCAACTCGGCGATGATGTCGCTGACGGTGGGTACACCGAACTTCTCGTCGGTGAAGTCGGCGGGCCGCAGCGCGCGCAGGGTGCCGGTGTTGCCGATGATCTCGGCCATCGGGCGGCCGGTGTGCTCGAGGATGCGGCGCACCACCGGATAGGCCTCGGGGTGCACGGCGGAGGTGTCGAGCGGGTCGTCGCCGCCGCGGATGCGCAGGAAGCCCGCGCACTGTTCGAAGGCCTTGGGGCCGAGCCGGGGCACCTCGAGCAGTGCGGTCCGGCTGCGGAAGGGGCCGTTCTGGTCGCGGTGGGCCACAATGCTTTCCGCGACCGAGCCGGAGACACCGGACACGCGCGAGAGCAGCGGCACCGAGGCCGTGTTGACGTCGACGCCGACCGCGTTCACCGCGTCCTCGACCACCGCGCCCAGCGAACGGGCCAGCAGCGTCTCGGAGACGTCGTGCTGGTACTGGCCGACGCCGATCGACTTGGGGTCGATCTTCACCAGCTCGGCCAGCGGATCCTGCAGGCGGCGGGCGATGGAGACCGCGCCGCGCAGCGACACGTCCATGTCGGGCAGTTCGGCCGAGGCGTAGGCCGAGGCCGAGTACACCGAGGCGCCCGCCTCCGAGACCACGATCTTGGTCGGCTTGTTCTCGGGGATGCGCGAGATCAGTTCAGTGGCCAGGGCATCGGTCTCGCGCGAGGCGGTGCCGTTGCCGATGGCGATGAGCTCCACGCCGAACCGGGCGACCAGCGCGGCGAGCACGGCCAGCGACTTCTCGGTCTGGCCCTGCGGCTTGTGCGGGTAGATGACCTCGGTCGCCACGGCCTTGCCGGTCGAGTCGACCACCGCGACCTTCACGCCGGTGCGGTAGCCGGGGTCCAGGCCCATGGTGGTGCGGGTGCCCGCCGGTGCGGCCAGCAGCAGGTCGCGCAGGTTCGCGGCGAACACGTCCACCGCGTCCTTCTCGGCGGCCTGGCGCAACCGCATCCTGGTGTCGATGCCGAGGCTCACCTGCAGCTTGGTCCGCCAGGCCCAGCGCACGGTGTCGAGCAGCCAGGAGTCGGCCGGGCGGCCCTGGTCGGCGATGCCGAAGGCGACGGCGATGCGGCCCTCGTAGATCGTGCGCTCGCCCGGCGCGGGCTCCTCGGTGTCGGGCTCGAGATGCAGGGTGAGCACCTCTTCCTTCTCGCCGCGCAGCAGCGCCAGGATCCGGTGCGAGGGCAGCTTGTGGAACGGCTCGCTGAATTCGAAGTAGTCGGCGAACTTGGCGCCCGCTTCCTCCTTGCCCGCGCGGACGGTCGAGGTGACCTGACCGCGGTTCCACATCAGTTCACGCAGCTCGCCGACCAGGTCGGCATCCTCGGCGAAGCGCTCGACCAGGATGGCGCGGGCGCCCTCGAGCTGTTCGGCGGTGTAGCCGGCCGGATCGGTGGTCGGGTCGCCGATCAGCGCGTCGGCCACCGGCTCGTGCCCGGCCTCACGCGCGATCTGCGCCTTGGTGCGGCGCTTGGGCTTGTACGGCAGGTAGATGTCCTCGAGGCGGGCCTTGGTCTCGGCGAGCATGATCTGCTGATGCAGCGCCGGGTCGAGTTTGCCCTGGCCACGGATGGATTCGATGATCGCGCCGCGCCGCTCGTCGAGCTCGCGCAGGTAGCCGAGCCGTTCGTCGAGCTGACGCAACTGGGCATCGTCGAGGCCGCCGGTGACCTCCTTGCGGTAGCGCGCGATGAACGGCACCGTCGAACCGCCGTCGAGCAGTTCGACGGCGGCGCGGACCTGGGTCTCGCGCACCCCCAGTTCGTCGGCGATCCGCCTGCCCACGCTGGCGAGGATGGTCGTGCTGTCGGTCGGAGTGCCGTTCGACGTCGAACGGGCGGTCTCGGGCGCTGTCGTCACGACCGCAGAGACTACAGCTCTTCCCCGACACCCGGCCGACTCCCAGGTCAGCGGACCGTTGTCACCTCGGCCTCGTCCGCGGGACGATCCAGCGGTGTATCGGTGCGCTCGCGCAGGAACTTGTCGAACATCGCGGCGACATAGGCGCGCACGAGAAACGCCATCCGACCAGGGTCGATGGTGCCGATGTACCGCGCGGCGAGCGGCCGGGCCGATCCGGGCACCAACCACGGCATGTCGGTGAAGTCGTAGTGGGCCGAATTCGCTATGGCGAGATGGCGTTTCCAACCGGTCGCGGACCGCCAGAAGGCGTCGAGCGAGGGATTGGCGTCGCCGACCTCCTCGATCTGGCTGCTGGTCAGCACCAGCGTCGGTCGGTCGACACCCTCGGTCACCGCGCGGCCGAACGCCTCGTCCACGCCGAGCTGGCCGTCCAGATCGACGGCCGCGTCGATACGCCGGTCCTCGTGCATGGCCTCCACCGCGGTGTAGCCACCGGAGGAATGGCCGACGGCACCGACCCGGTCGAGGTCGAGCACCCGGCCCAGATCCGAAGGCAGAGCGTCCCGCTCGGCATCCGGGTTCTCCCCGCTCGCGAGACGGGTGAGGCTGTCGAGGACGAGGCGGACGTCGAGCAATCTGGCCTCGATGTACTTCGCGCGGATGGCGGTGTCGAAACCGTTCGGCACGGGCGCGGGGCGCACGATCCGGCCGCCGGGAAACTCGACGGCGGGCCCGGTTTCGTAGGTGTGGTCGACGGTCACGACCACGTAGCCGCGGGAGGCGAGGTCCTCGGCGAGACCGGTCCCGAGGATCCGCGAGACGCCCGCGCCCGGCGTGTACAGCACGACCGGGTAGCTGTCGCCGGTCCGCGCGGGCGCCCCGCGAGCGGCATGGGTCAGCGCGCCGGGGAGATCGATGCCCAGCGTCTGCTCCAGCCCGGGAATAAGCTCGGTCGAGACGTAGTGCCCGCGCGGGTACCGGTCCACCTCCGTCGCCGGATAGAACACCGAGACCATCAGCTCCCTGGCCACGTCGGGCGCGAACGGATCGGGCCGATCCGCGTCTGCCAGGTGCAGGGTGGTCGTCCCCACCGGGAACGCACCGGTCGGGCCCGGCAGCACCGCGATCCCCGGGTCGGCGCCCGCGGTTCCCGCACTCGCCGCGACCAGCGCGCAGACCGACATCGCCACCATCGTCGCTCGACGGATCACCGTCTCCCCCACCATCATCGGAGAACCCCGGCTCCCCCGGCGATTCGCCGGACACGCTATCAGCCGGTTGTGCATCCGGCGGCGTGTCACGTCATCTGCCGGGAGAGGCGGGGTCCGGTCGATCAGCCGAGGATGTCCCTGGCCAGCTCGCGCATCTCGGCCTTGCGGATCTTGCCGGTGACCGTCATCGGGAACTCGTCGACGACATGGACGTAGCGCGGGATCTTGTAGTGGGCCAGGCGGCCGGTGCAGAAGGCCCGGACTGCGGCGGCGTCGAGCAGCGGCGCGCCCTCGCGCAGCCGGAGCCAGACCATCAATTCCTCGCCGTACTTGTCGTCGGGGACGCCGATCACCTGGGCGTCGACGACATCGGGGTGGGTGTAGAGGAATTCCTCGATTTCGCGGGGGTAGATGTTCTCGCCGCCGCGGATCACCATGTCCTTGATCCGGCCGGTGACCGAGAGGTAGCCGTCGTCGTCCATGACGCCGATGTCGCCGGTGTGCATCCACCGGGCCGCGTCGATCGCCTCGGCGGTCTTGTCGGGCTGGTCCCAGTAGCCGAGCATCACCGAGTAGCCGCGGGTGCACAGTTCGCCCGCCTCGCCGCGCGGCAGGGTGCGTCCGGTCGCCGGGTCGACCACCTTCACCTCGAGGTGCGGCCCGACCCGGCCGACGGTGGCGGTGCGGCGCTCGATGCTGTCGTCGCTGCGGGTCTGGGTGGACACCGGCGAGGTCTCGGTCATGCCGTAACAGATGGACACCTCGGCCATCCCGAGCTGGTCGATGACCCGTTTCATCACCTCCACCGGGCATGGCGAGCCCGCCATGATGCCGGTGCGCAGGCTCGACAGATCCGGGGTGGCACCGGCGTCGAGCTCGGCCAGCATCGCGATGAACATCGTCGGGACGCCGTAGAGCGAGGTGCAGCGCTCGGCGGCGACGGCGGCCAGGGTCGCCGCCGGGTCGAACGCGGGCGCCGGGATCACCACGGCCGCACCGTGCGAGGTGGCCGCGAGATTGCCCATGACCATGCCGAAGCAGTGGTAGTACGGCACCGGCACGCAGATCCGGTCGAGCTCGGTGTAGCCGCACAGTTCGCCGACGAAGAAGCCGTTGTTGAGGATGTTGTGGTGGCTGAGCGTGGCGCCCTTCGGGAAACCCGTGGTGCCCGAGGTGTATTGGATATTGATCGGGTCGTCGGCCGACAGCGTCGCGGCGATGCCGGCCAGACGCGCGGCATCGGGTTCGGTGGCCGCGACCCGCTGCCACTGCGGCCGCCCGAGGATGAGCACCTGCTCCAGATCGGGACAATTCGGCCGGACCTCGTCGATCATCGCCACATAGTCCGAGGTCTTGAACTCCGGCGCCGCGATCAGCTGGCGGATACCCGCCTGCCGCAGCACGTACTCGAGTTCGCTGGTGCGATAGGCGGGGTTGATATTGACCAGCACCGCGCCCAGTTTCGCCGTGGCGTACTGCACGAAGAACCACTCCGCGCAGTTGGGCGCCCAGATCCCGACCCGGTCGCCGGCGCCGATGCCGAGGTCGGCCAGACCGGTCGCCACGGCGTCGACGGCGACGCCGAGTTCGCGGTAGGTCCAGCGCCGTCCGGTCGGGCGGTCGATCAGCGCGTCGCGGTCCGGGTGGGCGGCCACGGTGCGATCGAGGTTCGCGCCGATGGTGTCGCCGAGCAACGGGGTGTCGGCCAGGCCGTAGGCGTAGCTCAGTTCGGGCATCAGCGGGTCTCCTTGCCGCGCAGCAGGAAACGCTGCACCTTGCCACTCGGTGTCTTGGGCAGGCTCGCCACGTAGTGGACCTGCCGGGGGTAGGCGTGCGCCGCGAACTTGTCCTTGACCAGCCGCTGCAGTTCGGCGGTCAGCTCGTCGTCCCCGGTCGCGCCGTCACGCAGCACGACGAACGCTTCGAGGACCTCGCCGCGCAGCTCGTCGGGCATGCCGACGACGGCGGCCTCGGCGACCTGATCGTGCAGCACCAGCACGCTCTCGACCTCGAACGGGCCGATCCGGTAGCCGGCCATGATGATCACGTCGTCGTCGCGGGAGCTGAAATGGAAGAAGCCGTCGATGTCGCGGGCGCCGACGTCACCGGTGAGGTACCAGCGGCCGTCGGCGGTGAACCGGCTCGCGGTGCGTTCGGGGGCGTCGAGGTAACCGAGAAACCACAGCAGCGGGCTGTGATCGGTGTCGATGGCGACCCGGCCGATCTCGCCGGGCGCGGCCTCGACATCGGCGTCGTCGGACAGGACCGCGCAGGTCCAGCCGGGCAGCTGGGTGCCCATCGACCCGAGCGGGGCGGGCCGGTCGACGTCGGGATGCCAGGCATGGCAGATGACCATGCCGTGCTCGGTCTGGCCGTAGTGATCGCGCACCGCGACCCCGAGCGCCCGCTCCGACCAGGCGACGACATCGGGGGTGAGCGGCTCGCCCGCCGACGACGCCCGACGCAGCGTGATCCCCTCGGGGACGGCGCCCGCGCGCAGCGCCCGGTAGACCGTCGGCGCGGCGGCGAAGTTGGTGACGCCGAAGCGGCGCAGGACGTCGAGGGTGAGCGGAGCCGAGAAACCGGCGTGCAGCAGCAGGCTGCGGGTGCCGGTCGCCAGCGGGGCCAGGATCGCGTAATAGAGCCCGTACGCCCAGCCCGGGTCGGCGGCGTTCCAGTAGACGTCCTCGGGCCGCACGTCCAGGGCGAACTCCTGGTAGGCGTGGAACGACGCCAGCGATCGCACGGGGATCGGGACGCCCTTGGGGGTGCCGGTGGTGCCGCTGGTGAACAGCTGGACCAGCAGGCCGTCACCCCCGACGGCCACCGGGACCGCGCGCGGGTCGTCGGCTCGGTGCGCGGCGAGCAGGTCGGCGAAACGCAGCGCCCCGGGGACCTCGGTCTCGCCGACGATGATCGTGCGGCGATCCGGATCGGCGGGGATGTCGGCGCTCACGGCCAGCTTCGCCGCCTGGTCGGCGTCGGCGACGACCACCTTCGTGCGGCTGGCCGCGAGCCGGAAGCCGATCGCGGGCGGCGCGAAGGCGGTGAACAGCGGAACGTGCACCGCGCCTCGCCGCCAGATGCCGAGCAGCGCCACGACCAGATCGGCGGACTTGGCCATCAGTGTCGCGACCCGGTCGCCCGGCTCGACACCGAGCCCGGCCAGCGCCGCGGCGAAGCGGGCCGATCGTTCCCGCAGTTCGCCGTAGGTCAGATCGTGCGCACTCAGATCGGACTCGACGACGGTGAACGCGATCCGCTCGGCCGGATGGCGATCACACAGCAGGTCGGCCGCGGTGGCCTCGGGTCCGTCGTAACACTCGAGCAGGTCGCGCACCCGCGCGTCCAGGTCGGTACTCATCGCAGTTCTCCTCAACACCTGGACCGGGCCGCCAGGTCTTGTCCTAGAATGTGGCACACCTCACGTTCGCCACTACCCCCGAAAAGGGGTGACCGATGCCGGCCACTGCTCTGTTGCGCCCCCGCGACGGCGATGCCCTGCGCGCGGAGATCCGCTGGGTGGCGCGCCGGGCGGACGTCCCGGTGATCTTCGGCGGCGCGGTCGACGAGGACGCCCTGCTGCTCACCGAGTTCGTCGGCACCGTCACCACGGGGCTCCGCGGCCTCACGGTGCTGCGCACGTCCGGGCTCGGCGGCCAGGCTATGGACCTACGCAGGCCCGCCTCGGTGGCCGACTATCGCGGCGCCTCCACCATCACCCACCACTACGACGGCCCGGTATGCGGCGAGGGGCTGCGCTCGGTGGTCGCGGTGCCGGTCGTGGTGGACGACCGGCCGCGCGCGGTGCTGTACGCGGCCACCCGGGGCGCCGGCCCGATCGGCGATCGCACGACCGAGGTGATCCTGCAGTCGAGCAGACGGCTGGCCGCCGAGATCGCGGTGCGCGACGAGGTGGACCGGCGGGTCAGGATGCTCGCGCTCACGGCGCCCACGCCTGCCGCCGCTCCGGCGGTCACCGAGGAACTGCGCGAGATCCACGCCGAGCTGCGGGCTCTGGCGGCGGCCAGCGGCGACGCGGGGGTGCGTGCGCAACTGTCCGGGGTGTGCGATCGGCTGACGGGAGTGCTGGCGGGTGAGTCGGCGGCGGAGGTGCCCCGGCTGTCGCGACGCGAACTCGACGTCCTCGCCCAGATCGCGCTCGGCTGCACGAATCAGGAAGCGGCGCTGCGGCTCTCACTGGGTGCCGAGACCGTCAAGAGCTATCTGCGGCAGGCGATGACCAAACTCGACGCACGAACTCGGCACGAAGCGGTGGCGCTGGCTCGGCGCCACGGACTGCTGCCCTGATGTGTGATCGGTCACCCTCGCGGCCGTCCTGACGGCCGGTGCGCGCACCCGCGATCGACGATGCCGCCGAGTACGCCCCCCGGCCCGGGGCTCGCGTCCGGGACGCTTCCGACCGGGCCGGGCCTCGAATCCTCCAGGGCCGCACGGTCTGTACTGGGCACATGGGCGGCACGGCCGGAGCACACCGCCCGATCGGCCGAGTACCGTTGCGCCGGAAGCTGTTCCGGATGGAACGAGCAATCCTCGCCCTGGACGATGACACAACGAATTACCCCTGCGGATACCCGAATATCTTTGGGACAAAACAATCTCGACGTCGATCCGGCCCGGTAGCGTCGGTCCGATGACGGAGCCTTTCCAATTGGCCGGCGTCTCGCTGGACTGTGACGACCCCGAAACCCTCGCCCGCTTCTATCTCGGGCTGCTCGGTGGCCGCGTGCTGTGGAACGACGTCCACAGCGTCGGAATCCGGCTCCCCTCGGGACTGACGGTCGCCGCGCAACGGGTCGAGGACTACTACCCGCCGCAGTGGCCGGGCAGCGCCGCCGTGCAGCTGGAGCTGGCCGCCGATGCCGACCTGGATCTGTGCGAACAGCACGCGATGGCGATAGGCGCCAAACCAGCTCCGGTGCAACAGGATCCGCGCTGGCGTGTCCTGCTCGACCCGGCGGGGCACCCGTTCTGTATCACCACCCGGGTGGTGCCCGCCTAGCGCGGGAGTTCCGGCTCCGGGAGCAGATCCGGCCTGCGGTCGCGGGTGCGTTCCAGCGCCTGCTCGTGCCGCCAGGCGGCCACCTTGGCGTGATCGCCGGAGAGCAGGATCGGCGGCACGTCCAGGCCGCGCCAGGACACCGGGCGGGTGTAGCTGGGACCCTCGAGCAGTCCGTCGGAGAACGAATCCTCCTGGTGAGACTGCTGATTGCCGAGCACGCCGGGGATCAAGCGCACCACGGCCTCGGTCATCACCAGCACGGCCGCCTCGCCGCCGATGAGCACGTAGTCGCCGATGCTCACCTCCTCGACGCGCACGCGACGGGCGGCGTCGTCGAAGACGCGCTGGTCGATGCCCTCGTAGCGGCCACACGCGAAGACGAGGTGGCGCTCGGTGGACCAGCGCTGCGCGGTGGCCTGGGTGAACGGCACGCCCGCGGGCGTGGGCACGACGAGCAGGGCGTCGTCGGGGCAGACCGCGTCCAGCGCATCACCCCAGACGGTGGGCTTCATGACCATGCCGGGGCCGCCGCCGTAGGGCGAATCGTCGACCGACTTGTGCACGTCGTGCGTCCAATCACGCAGGTCGTGCACACCGATCGAGATCAGGCCCTTGTCGACGGCCTTGCCGAGCAGCGCGGTACGCAGCGGCTCGAGGTACTCCGGGAAGATCGTGACGACGTCGAGTTGCACGAATTACTCCGGATCGAGCAGGCCCTCGGGCGGATCGATGACCACCAGTCCATCGGCGATCGACACGGTCGGCACGATGGCGGTGACGAAGGGAATGAGAATCTCGCGGCCGTCGTCGGCGGCGCGCACCGACAGCAGTTCGCCCGCGGCCGAATGCAGCACTTCGGTGACCTCGCCGACGACGGTGCCGTCGGTGAGCTCGACCCGCAGGCCCTCGAGCTCGTGGTCGTAGAAGGCGTCCTCGTCCTCGGACGGGGGCAGCGATTCGCTGTCGACCACGAAGAGCATGCCGCGCAGCGCGTCGGCCGCGGTGCGGTCGGCGACGCCGTCGACGAAGACCAGAAGCCGGCCCGAGTGCTCTCGGGCCGACTTCACGGTGTAGTCGCGGGTCGCCGCGGATTTCGGCATCCGGCCGTGCAGGGTGGCGCCGGGGGCGAACCGGAGTTCCGGCTCGTCGGTGCGCACCTCGACGACGAGTTCGCCGCGCACGCCGTGCGACTTGGCGACCCTACCTACGACGAGTTCCATCTAGGCGTCGGTGTCGACCACGTCGACCCGGATACCACGGCCACCGATGCCGGCGACCAGGGTGCGCAGCGCGGTCGCGGTACGACCACCGCGCCCGATCACCTTGCCGAGGTCCTCGGGGTGGACGTGCACCTCGACGGTGCGCCCGCGCCGGCCGGTGATCAGCTCGACGCGGACGTCATCGGGGTTGGCGACGATGCCACGAACCAGATGTTCGACGGCATCGGCAACAACGGCAGTCATTACTCGGCAGCCTCAGCGGCGGGGGCCTCGGCGGCCTCCTCGTCCTTCTTGGCGGCCTTCTTCTTGGGGGTGACGGCCTCGGCGACGGGCTCGTTGTCGGCGGCGGCCAGCGCGGCGTTGAACAGGTCCAGCTTGGACGGCTTGGCGGCCTTCACCTTGAGGGTGCCCTCGGTGCCCGGCAGGCCCTTGAACTTCTGCCAGTCGCCGGTGATCTCCAGCAGACGCTGCACGGACTCGGTCGGCTGCGCGCCGACGGACAGCCAGTACGCGACGCGATCGGCATCGATCTCGATCAGCGAAGGCTCTTCCTTCGGGTGGTACTTGCCGATGGCCTCGATGGCCCGGCCGTCACGACGGGTACGGGCGTCGGCGACAACCACGCGGTACTGCGGGTTGCGGATCTTGCCCAGGCGGGTGAGCTTGATGCGAACAGCCATGCTGATCTGCCTCTTTCAGTAGTTTGGTCACCACGCGATTCGGCGACCCGCATGGTCTGCGGGTCCGGTTTCGCGCATGAAGTGCGTGACCGCCGCGCGGTACGTGACCGGAGACGGGCTGACACTGTCCAGGAAGGACGGTTGTTCATTGTGCCAGACCGGCCCACCCCGCTCGAAATCGGCCGTTCCCGCCACCGGTCAGCGGTGGCCGGTCACCGGGTTCGGGGTTTTGACGACCAGACCGCGCAGGACGACCCAGTCGGGGTCGGTGAGCGCGGCCGGAGTGGTGCGGGGGTCGTCGGAGTAGACGACGAAGTCGGCGGGAGCGCCTTCCTCGATGCCGGGGCGACCCAGCCAGGCGCGGGCGTTCCAGGACGCGGCGCCCAGGGCCTCGTGGGGCGACAGACCCGCACCGCCCAGGGCGGCGATCTCGTCGGCGATGCGGCCGTGGCGGATGGAACCGCCCGCGTCGGTGCCCGCGTAGATGGGCACCCCCGCCTCGTGGGCGTTGCCGACCGTGTCGCGGACGCGGCGGTGCAGGTCGCGCATGTGGGCGGCGTAGACGGGGAACTTGCCCGCGCTGTCGGCGATGCCGGGGAAGGTGTCGATATTGATCAGGGTGGGGACCAGGGCGGTGCCGTGGGCGAGCATCAGCTCGATGGTGTCGTCGGTGATGCCGGTGCCGTGCTCGAGGCAGTCGATGCCCGCGTTGATCAGGCCGGGCAGAGCGTCCTCACCGAAGACGTGGGCGGTGACGCGGGCGCCGTTGGCGTGGGCGGCGTCGATCGCCTGCTTCAGGATGTCGTCGCTCCACAGCGGGCGCAGGTCGCCGACGGAGCGGTCGATCCAGTCGCCCACGATCTTGACCCAGCCGTCACCGAAGCGGGCCTGCTCGGCGACGATCTCCGGCAGGTCGCGTTCGTCGTCGAGCTCGATGCCCAGTTCGCGGATGTAGCGCTTGGGGCGGGCGATGTGGCGGCCCGCGCGGATGATGCGCGGGAGCTCGGCGTGCTCGTCGATGAAGCGGGTGTCGATCGGCGAGCCCGCGTCGCGCAGCAGCAGCGCACCGGCGTCGCGCTCGGTCTCGGCCTGGTCGATCGCGCCCTCGCGGGTCTCGTCGCCGCCGCCGTAGCGGATGCCGACGTGACAGTGGGCGTCGACCAGGCCGGGCACGATCCAGCCGGTGCGGCACAAGGTTTCGGCCCCGGCGACCGGCTCGAAGGTGACGGACCCGTCGACGACCCACAGGTCGCGCTCCTCGTCCCCGGGGAGAACCACACCACGCAGATGCACACGAACCTCCAGACGTCGGCCTGGCCCCCAACCTACCGCTCGGGGGCGGCCGAGGCACTCGCCTCGGGCGCGAGCCCGCTGCCGGTGACTAGCGGCCGAGCGGTTCGTCGAGGAAGACCGTCACCGCGACGATCCGCGGCTCGTCGGCCGCGAAGTCGACGAAGGCCACCCCCTGCGCGGTACCGATCCGCACACTCGCGCTGACCGTGCGCCCGGCGGCGATCATCTTGTCCCACCGGATGTCTCGCGCGAGCTCGGCGAACCCGGCCGCGTCGACCGGCCGCCCGGCAGGCAGTTCCACCGCCGCCCTGGCCCCGAGCAGGTCCCGCACGCCCGCCGGGTCGCCCG
>NZ_JBCGFB010000142.1:0-14469 GCF_038752175.1 Nocardia sp. No.11
CGGTCCGCTTCCTGATGGCCGTCGGCGACCTGTTCATCGGCTGGCAGCTGCTGCAGCAGGCCGAGATCGCCCTCGCGGCCCTGGACAACGGCGCCACCGGCTCCGACGTCGCCTTCTACACCGGCAAGGTCGCCTCGGCGCAGTTCTTCGCCCGCAACGTCCTGCCGGAGCTGACCGCCACCCGCGCGATCCTGGCCAACCTGGACAACGACATCATGGAACTGGACGAGGCCGCCTTCTGAGCTGTTCCGCCTCTCCGCGTATCAGGCCGCACTCAGGTGAGTCTTCGGCCTGATACGCGGCCGGTGGGAAGTGGCGTGGGGAGTTAGCCGGTTCCCGGTGAGTTACCCATGTTTCTCGCGAGACCAGTCGAACGTCCCGGAGTCTGCCGACTCCGGGACGTTCGCGTTTCCAGGGACTACTGGGCGAACCAGCCCGAGGGGCCGACTTCGGCGCCCATGCGGGGGACGTACTGGTCGAAGTACACGCGAGCGATGAGTTCGCGGCGGCTGCGGACGCCCGCCTTCTCGAAGATCGACTTGAGGTGGTCCTGGACGGTGTAGGCCGAGACGTGCAGGGCCGCGGCGATCTCCTTGGTCTCCACACCCTGGAGGACGAACCGGGTGACGTCGTGTTCGCGCGGGGTCAGCCCGAAGGCGGCGACGACCAGGGTGACGATCTCCGGCGGCCGCGCCTCCTCGATGGTGACGACAACATCGCCCACCGCGCCGTCGGGCCCGGCCAGCGGCGACGCGTACAGCACCAGCCACACCCCGGACGCTGTCCGCACCCGGGCCCTCGGCATCGCGGCGCCGGGCGTGGCGAGCATTCGCCGCGCGGCGCTGACCAACGAGATCACCAGGCTCAGCGGGTCGCCGCTGTGCACCGACGACCGCAGCTGCGCGAACCGCTCCTCGGCGCCGAGGCTGATCTGGGCCACCTCGTCGTTCGCGTCGACGATGACGACGGCGGGACCGGCGGTCTCCGCGCCCAGCTCGGGCGCGTCGGCGAGCCGGGTCAGCACGCCCGCGCGCACGCCACGGGCGAACGAGCCGGACAGCGAGGCGAGATAGTCGACCTCGTCATCGGTGAACTTGGGGTCGTCGCTGCCGCGGAACAGCGCCAGGCACCCCCACGCCCCCGAACCGTCCCGGAACACCAGCCGCGCCTCGTCGGCGAAACCGTAGATCGGGCGCATCAGCCGGGACATCCGCTCGCAGCGTTCGATGTCGTCGCCCATGGCCGCGTGCATGCCGATCGCGCGCCGCTCGGAGACCGCGAGCGAGCGGAACGACGTCGCGTCCTCGGTGCCGTACTCGATGAGGCCGAACAGCCGGTCGTGCTCGTTCGCCGCGACCAGCGACCCGTACTTGCGCGCGCTGGTGAGCATCATCGTCGCCGGGTCGTGCGTGCCGACGCACGCGGCCACCGCCGGTACCGCCCGGCGCACCGCGTCGGTCGCCTCGACCAGGAATTCGTCGAGGTCGAGACCGGCACGCGAGAGCACATCCAGATCGCTCCGCACGCGCTCGGGAACAAGCCGGCTACGCATGCCCTCAGTATGCGCCGCAGACCATAGGCCGCCATATCCCAGACCGCTGGGATACCCGATTCCCCGCCCGGCTGGGATGGCCCCGACCAGGGCGAACGCGCGAATCTGGACCGCGTGACCATCATCCTCGAGACGACCTCGGTCGACGAGTCGGGCCGCCTCGTGCACGCCGAGGACGCCGCCGCACAGCTGTGCCTGGCGTTCGAGCGGCTCGAGGCGGCGCTGGCCGCGCGCGGGCTGGAGGCGTCATCGATCGTGCGTCTGCGGGTCCGCGCCCGCGCTCCCGCCGACGCCGCCGATCTCGCCGACCTCGTCGCGGAATGGCTCGACGGCGCACCCGTGCCGGTCGACCTCATCGATGTCGCGCACCTCGCGCTCCCCGGCACGCTCGTCGAGCTCAGCGCGCAGGTGATCCCCACTTCTCCCGACCCGAAGGACCGTCCATGAACCCGACCACGACCGCCCTGCGCGACCTCGCGCTCCTGCCCGGCGACCCCGGCTACGACGCGGCAGCCACCCCGTGGAACCTCGCCGTCCGGCAGCGGCCCGCCGCCGTCGCGGTGCCGCGCACGATCGACGAGGTCGTCGACCTCGTCCGGGCCGCCACCGGTCTCGGCCTGCGGATCGCGCCGCAGAGCACCGGGCACGGCGCCGCCGCCGTGGCCGGGCTCGACGACGCGGTCCTGCTCCGGCTGCACGAACTCACCGGTGTCACCGTCGATCCGATCGCCCGGCGCGCCAGGGTCATCGGCGGCACGCTGTGGCGCGACGTGCTCGCGGCGACGGCACCGCACGGACTCACCGCACTGCACGGCAGCGCGGGCGATGTCGCGGTCGCGGGGTATCTGCTCGGCGGCGGCCTGTCCTTCTACGGTCGCGAGCACGGTCTGGCGAGCTCCGCCGTGCGCGCGATCGACCTGGTCACGGCCGACGGATCGCTGGTGCGGGCGAGCGCCGAGGAGAACCCCGACCTGTTCTGGGCGGTGCGCGGTGGCGGCGGCAGCTTCGGCGTCGTGGTGGCGATCGAGCTCGACCTGCTCCCGCTCGCCGACGTCGTCGCGGGCATGCTGCTGTGGGACATCGAGCGCGCGCCCGAGGTGCTGTCCGCGTGGCGGGACTGGACCGCCACGCTCCCCGAATCGGTCACCACCTCGGTGCGGCTCATGCGGTTTCCCCCGCTGCCCGAACTGCCGCCGTTCCTGTCCGGGCGCAGCCTGGTGGTGATCGACGGCGCCGTGCTCGAAGACGACGACCGCGCCGCCGAACTGCTCGCCCCGCTGCGCGCGCTGGCCCCCGAACTCGACACCTTCGGCCGCATCCCGACCGCCGCGCTGCTCGACGTGCACATGGACCCGCCCGGCCCGACCCCCGCGGTGAGCGATCACGCCCTGCTCACGCACCTTCCGCCGGAAGCGGTCGAGGCCCTGCTCGCCGTCGCGGGCCCCGGCGTGCAGACCCCGCTGATGTTCGCCGAACTCCGTCATCTCGGCGGCGCGCTCGCCCGTCCCCAGGACGCCGCGCTGTCGCACCTGGCCGGCGCGTACGCCCTGTTCGCGGTGTCGCCCGCGCCGACGCAGGAGCTCGCCGCGCTCGGCGAGACCGTCACCACCGGCGTCGTCGCCGCCCTGCGGCCGTGGGCCGCCGAGACGTCGTTCCTGAACTTCGCCGACCGCGTGATCGACCCGGCCACCGCCTTCGACGCCACCGCATGGCAACGGCTCCAGCACATCCGCGACACCTACGATCCGGCCCGGACCTGGGTGGCCGCGCACGCCGTCGGGCAGTAGCCGGCGATGCCGCGCGGACGAGGGGTTCGCGCGGCATCACTCGTGACCTGTTTTTCTGATCTCCGTCTCCGAACCCGGCGTACCCTGGGAATTGCCGTCGGTCGGGGTGAGGCTCGGGGGTCGTGATGGGTGAAAGTACCGCGCTCAGTGTGTATTTGCGGGAGCGCCGAATGGCGGCGGGCCTCGCGCGGACCGAGCTGGCCGCGCGGGCGCAGATGGCGCCGCTGCTGATCAGCCAGATCGAATCGGGTGCGCTGGTCCCGAATTCCCCCATGCTCCAGCGGCTTTTCGATTCCCTCGATGTGCCGCTGTGGTATCGCAAGCACATCCTCGTACTCGGCTTGCCCGCACTGGATTCCGGTACCCCACCGGCCGCGCCGACGGCGGAGGATCTGACCGACCTGGCCAGCCTCACGCATCCGGCGTGCTTGCAGCGTTTCCCCACCATGGACATGCTCGCCGCGAACGCCGAGTACCAGCGGCTGTTCCCCGGGCTCGGCGCCGGGGTGAACGTGCTCGAATGGATGTTCCTCGACCCGATCGCCAAGAAGGTGTTCATCGACTGGACCACCGAGGCCCAGCTGCTGGTGCACGCCTTCCGCATGCTCGCTCCGCTCGCGCCGACCCAGCGGGTCACCGCGATCACCGAGTCCTGCGGTCAGTCCCCCGATTGGGACCCCATCTGGACCAGCGACGTGCGCCCCCAGGACATCGCGCGGCGCCACCTGCGAATCCGGGAACGCAGTACCGGCATCGAACGCCGGATGCTGCTGCGCATCTACGACCCGGCCTTCCCGACCCGACCGTGGTGGCTCTACCGGCTGATCCCCGCCCGGTAGCCGGAAAACGGCGCCCGTCGAATCCGACGGGCGCCGTGAAATCCCAGGTAGCTCAGGCCGCCGACCCGCTGGCAAACGCGAGGAGGATGGGCAGGATCTGGACCAGGCTGTCGAACATATTTTCTCCTTCTAGACGAATACTGAGTTCCTATCACGACAGAATTACGCGAAACATAATTCAAATGAACGTGAGAAGAACTCATCGTCACAGGAAGCGCGGCCCCACTGTGCGACGGCCAGGTCACCCGGTCGCGACTACTCCGCGGGCGTCTCGCCGGCCGAACCGCTGGTCAGCTGGGCCAGCAGCGCGGCGAGACCCTCGGCGGACCCGGTGCCGGGCTCCTCCTCGGCGACCGGCTCGGGCTCCGCGGAGGACCCGCCGGTCAGTTGCGCCAGCAGCGCCGCGAGCCCCTCGGCCGACCCGGTGCCCGGCTCCTCCTCGACGACCTCCTCGGTCTCCGACGATCCGCTGGTCAGCGCGCCGAGCAGAGCGGTCAGGTCGGCGGACCCGGTGCTGGGCGCCGGCTCCTCCGCGTTCGCCGCACCGGCGCCGAGCACCGCGATGCCCGCCGCGGCCGCCATCGCCACACCGAAGACACGAATCTTGCTCATTGTGAACCCCTCATTGTTCAGATTTACGACGGACTACGTTTCCGTCACACGAGATGTCTAACAGCGGCACAACATCACCCGGCAGACCGATGAAATGGGGGCAAGACAATCGTGTCGCCCGGCGACCGCCCGCTGTTAGAGTTCGCGAGCACCAGTTCCGGCGAGGACCTCGTCAGCCGATCCGGAATCTGTGGCGATACTCGGTCGGGGTGGTGTCCAGCCGCCGGCGAAACGCTCGGGTCAGCGTATCCACGGTATTGAAACCACAAGTGGCGGCGACACGTTGGAGGGTGTCGTCGGTCGTTTCCAACCGGTGCCGGGCCACTTCCACCCGCGCCGATTCGAGGTAGGCGGCCGGCGTCATGCCGAGTTCGGCGCGGAAGATCCGGGTGAGCTGTCGCTCGCTCACATGCGCCCGCTCGGCGAGATCGGTGACGGTGAGCGGCTTTCCGATATTTCCGGTGATGTAGTGCCGGATATCGTCGATGCGTCGTGTGGTCGATACCGGCTCGAGCGAAACACTGAATTGACTCTGCCCGCTGGGCCTTTTCAAATACATCACCAATTGCCGGGCCACCCGCAATGCCAGCTCGTCGCCGAAATCGTCGGCCACCAGCGCCAGCGTCAGATCGAGGCAGGCGGTGAGACCCGCTCCGGTCCAGATGTGCTCGTCGCGGATGTAGATCGGGTCGGCGTCCACCTCGATCTCGGGATGCTCGGCCGCGAGCTGCTGCGCGGTCGACCAGTGGGTGGTGGCGCGTCTGCCGTCGAGCAGTCCCGCGGCCGCGAGAATATGCGCGCCGACGCACACCGACGCCACCCGGCGCGCCCGCTTCGCCAGCGTCGTCACCGCGTCGACGACCCCGGGATCGACCAGCGCCCGCACCCGCCTGCTGCTGTCGGTCTCCACCGCACCCGGCACGACCACCGTGTCGACGCGCCGCGCCGCGACCTCGGCGAAGGTCACATCCGGCAGCACCCGAACCCCCGCCGACGTGGTGACCGGCGCCATCGTCGCGGCCGCCAGCACCACCTGGTACCCGGTCGGCTCGTCCATCTCCCGCTGCAACAGCGAGAACACCTCCGGCGGCCCGGTGACATCGAGCAGGTCGACCCGATCGAACAGCACGATCACCACGAGCCGATCGACCACTCCACACCTCCATGTCCGAATCTGCAGGTTACATGACATTGCCGACATCTCCGGAGCTCCTTAGCGTGGACTTCGTCCCCGATAGGAAGGCTTTCCGATGGCTTCGACCACCCTCCGCCAGCTCAACGGTTTCGACGAGACCCCGGCCACGCTGGCCGAGTCCACCCTGATCCTGGTCGACTACCAGAACACCTATACCCAGGGCGTCATGGAGCTGACCGACTGGAAGGCCGCCCTCGACGCCGCCGCCGAATTGCTCACCAAGGCACGCGAATCCGGCGCGACGGTCATCCACGTCATCAACGACGGCGGCGAAGGCACCCCCTACGACATCACCGCCGACATCGGCGGCATCCACCCCGCGGTCGCCCCCACCGCCGACGAGAAGGTCGTCGTCAAAACCGTTCCCAACGCCTTCGTCGGCACCGATCTCGGCGACCTCGTCGACGCGGCGGGCCACGACAATGTCGTCATCGCCGGCTTCATGACCCACATGTGCGTCACCTTCACCACCGAGGGCGCCTTCCTCCGTGGCAACAAACCCACGGTCGTCGCCGACGCCTGCGCCACCCGGCCCCTGCCCACCGCCACCGGTGAAGTCCCGGCCGACCAACTCCACCAGAGCGCCTTGGCCACCCTCGCCGACCTCTACGCCGTGGTTGTCGACTCGAGCTCAGCCCTGCGCTGACAGGTGCGGGCCAGGGCGACGGCCTCGGCCTGCTCGGCCAGGCGGGGAGACCCGCGAGGGTCCTCAGCCCTCGGCTGTCACCCAGCTCTGCTGCTTGCCGTCCGGCAGACCCATCTCGCCGACGACCCGTCCGACGGGTACACCGGCGTCCTTTCTCGTCACCGTGAAACGGGCGCCGGTGGCCAATTCGGCGGGGGTGCAGACGAATGCGGCGGTGACCAGCAGTTCCATCCTCGCGGCGTCGTCCGCGCAAACCCGAACACCGCTCCGGGCCCCGCTCAGGACGAGCGCGACCACCTCGGCCCACGCTTCGTGCGGTCGCCGTTCCAGAACGATCGACCGACCTCCGGCCACCTCCGCCATCGCCGCCACAGTCGTGGGCACGCCGCCCATCTCGGGTCGCCGATTGGTCAGCGAGTTCGTCATCCCACTCACCACCAGCCCCACGACCAGCAGGCCGACAGCAGCGCCTTTCAGCCGGCCGACCCGCTGGGCGAGACCGACCAGGAGAAGCATGAACATGAACAGGGGGATCGCGTACGAGAAGTAGCCGATGTAGGCCTCGTTGATCTGATCAATGCCGATCATCGCGTAGGCCGCCATCAGCGCGACAGCCGCAGCGCAGACGGACAGGCCACAGGTCAGGAATTTCTCGCCGCGTGCCACCAGCCTGACGAGAACGAAGAGCGCGACGAGGATCGCGACGCCGAGAAGACGGTTCGGCCCCCAGAACTGCACCGTGTAGGACACCGCGGTCCACGGCATATGGATCCCGTGCCCGCCGCCATAGCCGACGTACTTCGGGAGTTCACCGGGGAAATTCACGATGGTATTGAGCACGATCGGGAAGGCGAACAACGCCGCGATCCCCCCGAAAAGCCACCAATCCTTCTCGGCGACAGCAAGTTTGCATCGCCACACCAGGTACAGCCCCGCTCCACCCAACAGCGACACGAAGAACAGGAATTCCGCGTGTCCATGGATGAGCAACCCACCGGCGAGCGCCCCGGCCCAAAGATGTCCGGTACGCCCGGCCACCACCGACGACACCGCGACCAGGAAGAGGAGAAACGGTGCGAAATACACATAGGGAAGCCCGATGCCACTGAGCAGCCCCGGATACCCGGCGAGGAACAACACACTCACCCCGCCGAGTCCGGCGACGAGCCTCCACGACGGGTACCAGGCGTAGACGATACCCAGCGCCGACGCCACCATCGCCGCGTTGAACAACAGGATGGCGATCGCCTGCCCATTCCACGGAGACGGCACCAACCGCAGCACATCGTAGAAGAGCCACTCACCCAACGCGTGCACGTAGATGAGCGCGGGCCCGGGATGATGGAACCCGACCCGGGAGTAGTTGCCGACGAGAAGCTCGAAATCCTTGGCGGCCAGCACCTGGATCGAGATGGTCGCCCCATCCCCTTCCTCGGCCACCACCCGGGTGAACAGGTCACGACTGCTGACTAGCAGAACCGTGGCATAGGCGAGCCAGGCGGCGAGGAAAACCCACACCGCCGCGAACCGCTCACGTCCGGTGGGCGCTTCTCGCACGCTCGAGGTAGCCGAGCCACCGATAGCCCCGCCGCCCGTGTCCACCATCTCCTGACCCGAGGTGAACGACTGTGGTGCCGACATGGCACTCCCCCATCCGACGATCATTCGGCACACATCGCGTGTGGACCAGTCGGGACAGTAGGGCCTGCCACCCATCCACACAAACGGACACCCCTCTCGCGGCCTCGACGATCTCGACCCGATTTCCCGTGCTCGGCGGCGTGGCGATTCGTTCACCCGGTGAAGACGAAACGAGCGGCCCGGGAGATCCCGGACCGCTCGTCTCTCGCATGTCGCTAGGACGGGCAGTTGACCGTGTACTCCCACCGGGTGTCGTCGGGGCCGCTGACCTTCACGGTCACCGTGGTGGCGCTGCCCGCGGGGAGGGAGACGACGGCGGAACCGGTGCCCTGGTTGAGGTTGTCGCCGAGGTAGCCGGTGTCGAGCACCTGACCGCCCTCGTAGTAGACCTGGATCCGGTCGGGGATGTTGAGGGTTTCGTAGGACAGGACGAAGGCGGTCGGGCCCGCCACGCCGAGCTGGTGCACGGTGGTGGTGACGCCCGCTCCGCCGGACTCGGTCGAGCGGTTGCAGGGTTGCACGCTGTCCGACGAACCGCCCGAGCTGCCACCGAGGATGCCGCTGCCCGTGTCGAGCAGGTCGCCGAGAATGCCACTGCCGGTGTCGAGCACACCGCTGCCGGTCGAGCCGCTACCGGTGTCGGCGCCGGCCAGGCCGGGGACCACCATCAGCGACCAGGCCGCCGTCGCCATCGCGATAGCCATCGATTTCTTCACAACGCTTCCTCCACACCACTTCGAGCCAACGGATCATCAGGTGAAATGCGCTGGGCGGCCGCAGGATCGCCGCCCGATCGGGGAGTCCAACATCCCGGGTTCGCCCGCCCCGCAGGCTGGGCACAGCAGTTCTAACACGCGTTTCCGGGCACGGGAATGCGCGAATATCGGGGCAGCGGGCTGTTCGGATGCCGGAGGATAGCCGGAATTTCCGGACCGAAATGTTGGCATCATGGCAACACCGAATCGCCCGCCCAGCGGGGGTGAGGCAATTTTTTAGCTCGGAGAAGAAAGCACCGGTCGGTAGACCAAATGTTGCTTGATCATGTTGTGCCGCAATCAATCAGCGAACGTGAACCGTGGAAATGAGTAATCTCACAGCGAATTCACGTAACGATGGATTCGATCGGTCCGATCCGGCTCATCGGTTTCCGAACCAGTCGGTGTTTCAACAGCCGTGAGTTGTGGATACGCCGACGGGCCGCACCACCNATCGGTTTCCGAACCAGTCGGTGTTTCAACAGCCGTGAGTTGTGGATACGCCGACGGGCCGCACCTCCGAAAGGAGGTGCGGCCCGTCGAGTCCCGGAACTCAGCGCAGGGTCGCGGTGAGGTGGGGGTAGCCCTTCTTGGGGTTGAGCATGGAGAGGTCCCAGCCGGAACCGACCTGCTCGGCGTAGATGTTGACCGACGACGGCAGGAAGACCGGCTTGCCGAATTTGACCGTGTAGGTGGTCTTCTCGGGGATGCGGCCCTCGATGGTGCCGAGGATGTTCGCGGCCGACCACATGCCGTGGGCGATGGTCTTCGGGAAGCCCATGGCCTTGGCGCCGATGCCGGAGACGTGGATCGGGTTGTGATCGCCCGAGGCGGCGGCGTAGCGGTTGATCATCTTCTGATCGACGCGCTGCACGCGCAGCGGCGGCGGGGGGACCACGTCGGCGGGCGGGGCCGACTTCGGGCCGCCCGACAGGGACGTGCGCTGCTGGTGCAGGAAGGTGGTTACCTGCCGCCAGACCAGCTCCCGGCCGACGCGGATCTCGGTGATCGCGTCGACCAGCAGGCCCTTCGGGTGTTCCCGCAGGTTCTCGATGTGCGCCGCGAAATCGAGCGGCTCCGCGACCGAGATCTCCCTGGTGCGCTCGATGACATTCTCGAAATGCACCGCGCCGACCGCGCTGAACGGGAAGTCCCGCGCGACGACGAGCTGCATCGCCAGCGGGAACGCCAGGATGAACGGGTACGTCAGCGGCAGGGTGTCGCTGAAACGCAGGCCCGTCGCGTGGCAGTACGCGGCCAGGTGATCCGGGTCGACCCGGAAGCCGTCCAGGACGACGCGGCGGTCGGGCAGCGTGGGCTTGCGACCCGACAGCGGGGCGGGCAGCGGGACGGCGCCCAGCGCCGCCTTCGCGTACAGGCCGCCGTTCTTCGGAACCTCGGAGAGGGTGATCGTCTGGGTCATCAGGCGCCGATCAGGCTCTGTCCGCAGACGCGAACCACGTTGCCGCTCACCGCGTTCGACGCCGGGCTGGCGAAGTAGGCGATGGTCTCGGCGACGTCGACGGTCTGGCCACCCTGCAGCAGCGAGCTCATCAGGCGACCGGCCTCACGGGTGCCGACCGGGATGGCGGCGGTCATCGCGGTCTCGATGAAGCCGGGGGCCACCGCGTTGATGGTGATGCCCTTCTCCGACAGCAGCGGGGCCTCGGCGTCGACCATGCCGATGACACCGGCCTTGGAGGCGCCGTAGTTGGTCTGGCCGCGGTTGCCCGCGATGCCGGCGATGGAGGACACGTCGATCACGCGGCCGCCCTCCTTGAGCACGCCCTTGGCCACCAGGCCGGAGGTGATGCGGTGCGGGGCAGCGAGATTGACGTTGATGACCGAGTTCCAGCGGCCCTCGTCCATGTTGGCGAGCAGCTTGTCGCGGGTGATGCCCGCGTTGTGCACGACGATGTCGATGCCGCCGAAACGTTCGGTGGCGAACTCGGCGAGCCGCTCGGCGGCGTCGGGGGCGGTGACGTCGAGGGCCAGGGCGGTGCCGCCGACCTTGTTCGCGGTCTCGGACAGGGCCTCACCGGCGGCGGGGATGTCGGCGACGATGACGGTGGCGCCGTCACGCGCGAAGACCTCGGCGATGGTGGCGCCGATGCCGCGGGCGGCACCGGTCACGACGGCGACCTTGCCGGCCAGCGGCTTGTCCCAGCTGGCCGGGGCGACGGAATCGGCCTTGCCGACCCGGATGACCTGGCCGTCGACGAAGGCAGACTTGCCCGAGAGCAGGAAGCGCAGGGTGGACTCGAGGCCGGTTGCGGCCGCGCCCGCCTCGGGGTGCACGTAGACGAGCTGGCCGGTGGCGCCGCGCAGCAGTTCCTTGGCGACCGAGCGGGTGAAGCCCTCGAGCGCGCGCTGGGCGATCTGCTCGTCGACCGAGCCGACCAGTTCCGGCGTGGTGCCGATGACCACGACACGCCCCGAAGGTGCGAGGTTGCGCATCGCGGGCTGGAAGAATTCGAACAGCTGCGAGAGCTTGTCGATGGAGTCGATGCCGGTGGCGTCGAACACCAGGGCGCCGTACTTGGTGCCCGAGTCGAGCGAATCCGCGACGGTGTAGTCCGAGAGCAGCGCACGGACCGGCTCGGCGAGCCGACCCTTGCCGCCCAGCAGGACCGGGCCGGGCAGCGCGGGCTCGCCGGCCTTGTAGCGGCGCAGCTCCGCCGGCTGGGGCAGGCCCAGCTTGCTCGCCAGGAACGCGCCGGGGGCGGAGTGGATGAAGGATCCGTAGAGGTTGGGTGCACCCTTGCTCTTGGCTGCCACTGTTCCTACCTTCTCTGTGCTCGACGTGTGAATGACCGTGCTCGCCCAGTGTCCCCCGTGTTGGCTCACATTTGCGGGTACGGTGTCGACAACGAACTTACTCCAGAGTAAGTTTAATGTAAACCGATACGCCCGGCGTACCCGGAACCGACGAGACCATGGAGAACTCGAGTGACAAGCAAAGCCCGCTCGGCGACGGCCAAGGCCAACACCGCCAAGACCGCGAAGACCCAGCGCCCGGTCGCGATCGTTGGTGGTAACCGCATCCCGTTCGCTCGCTCCGACAAGGCCTACGCGCACGCGTCCAACCAGGACATGTTCACCGCCACCCTGGACGGGCTGGTCAGCCGATTCGGCCTGCAGGGCGAGCGCCTCGGCATGGTCGTCGGCGGCGCGGTGCTCAAGCGCGTCGGCGAGCACAGCCTGATCCGGGAGAGCGTGCTCGGCTCCAAGCTCTCGCCGTACACCCCGGCCCACGACCTGCAGCTCGCCTGTGGCACCGGCCTGCAGTCGATCGTCACCGTCGGCGACGCGATCGCCCTCGGCCGGATCGAGTCGGGCATCGGCGGCGGCGCCGACACCACCTCCGACGCGCCGATCGGCGTCAGCGAGGACATGCGGGAGTGGATGCTCACCGCCAACCGCGCCAAGACCAACAAGGACCGGCTCAAGCTGGTCGGCCAGCTGCGGCCGTCGATGCTGGGCATCGAGATCCCGCGCAACGCCGAGCCGCGGACCGGGCTGTCGATGGGTGAGCACGCCGCCATCACCGCCAAGGAGTTCGGCATCGCCCGCGAGGCGCAGGACGAGCTGGCCTACCTCTCGCACAAGAACATGGCCGCCGCCTACGACCGTGGCTTCTTCGACGACCTGATCACCCCGTTCCTGGGCCTGACCCGCGACGACAACCTGCGTCCCGGCTCGACCGTGGAGAAGCTGGCCACCCTGAAGCCGGTCTTCGGCACCAAGCTGGGCGACGCCACCATGACCGCGGGCAACTCGACCCCGCTGACCGACGGCGCCTCGGCGGTGCTGCTGTCGAGCGAGGAGTGGGCCGCGCAGCGCAACCTGCCGGTGCTCGCGCACCTGGTGGACTCCGAGGTCGCCTCGGTGGACTACATCCACGGCCCCGACGGCCTGCTGATGGCGCCCACCTACGCGGTGCCGCGCCTGCTGGCCCGCAACGGCCTGACCCTGCAGGACTTCGACTACTACGAGATCCACGAGGCCTTCGCCTCCGTGGTGCTCTCCACGCTGGCCGCGTGGGAGTCCGACGCCTACTGCAAGGAGCGGCTGGGCCTGGACGGCGCGCTCGGCTCGATCGACCGCAGCAAGCTCAACGTCAACGGCTCCTCGCTCGCCGCGGGCCACCCGTTCGCCGCCACCGGCGGCCGCATCGTGGCCTCCACCGCGAAGATGCTGGCGGAGAAGGGCTCCGGCCGCGCGCTGATCTCCATCTGCGCCGCGGGCGGCCAGGGCGTCGTGGCGATCATCGAGCGCTAGTCCCGGACCGAGGACGACGACGGCGGGTGGCTTCCGGAATCGGAAACCACCCGCCGTCGCTCATTCCGCGGCGGCGGTCAGGACGCGCCGATCGCTTCGGCGATCATCGGCCAGGAGTTGTGCAGATCCTGTTCCCAGTACTTCCAGGTGTGGGTGCCCGCGGCCCGGAATTCGGTCTGGGCGGGGATGTTCAGTTCCTGGAGGCGGGCCGCCAGCCGCTGGGTGCAGAGGTTGGCCGCGGCCTCGATGGCGCCGCCGAGCAGGATCTGGTCGGTCATGCCGATGACCTTGCCGGGGTTCGCGCCGGCCGGGAGGGTTTCGGCGACGCCGGGCAGGCCGGTCGCGCTGGAGAGGTAGATGGCCTTGCCGCGCAGGCGTTCCGCGTTGAGGTACGGGTCGTTGGCCTGCCAGGCGGGGTCGCCGGGGGCGCCCCACATATTGGCGGGATCGGCACCGGCGCGGGCGAAGACCACGTCGACGTAGGCGCGCCCGATCGGGTCGGCGACCTGGGCGCAGCCGCTGTAGGCGCCGACGGCGCGGTAGCGATCGGGTGCCGCGATGGCCAGGTTCAGCACCGCGGTGGCCGACATCGACAGTCCGGCAATGGCATTGACGCCGCTGGTGTGCAACGTGTCGTCGATGATCGGCGGCAACTCCTCGGTCAGGAAGGTCTGCCACTTGTTGCGGCCGAGTTTGGGATCGTCGCGCTGCCAGTCGGTGTAGTAGGAGAACTTGCCCGCGGCGGGCGTGACCACGTTGACGTTCTTGTCGGCGAAGAACTGCACGATATCGGTCTGGTTGTACCAGTTCGCCCGGTCCTCACCGCCGCCGGCGCCGTTGAGCAGGTACAGCGTCGGCCGCGGGACGCTGGTGTCGTGCGCGGTGATGACCCGCAGCGGGATCACCCGGTCCATGGCCGCCGAGTACACATGCAGCGTCTGCTGCCGTTGCCCGGGCCGCTCGATGTGGTCGAGCCGGGAACCGTCGGCGCCCGCGGTGCCGACGGAGGCGACCGAGAGCAGCACCAGCGCCATGGCCGACACCGCGACCGCACGGGAACGGGTGAACACGAACATGAATCCTCACTACAGATGGGGCGGTGGCGAACCCAGAGCGCCGGGACGGCAGCGCGAGACCGTCCCGGCGACCAGGTGCTACGCG
>NZ_JBCGFB010000143.1:0-4233 GCF_038752175.1 Nocardia sp. No.11
CAACGGCCGGGCGCCGGTGCCCGGCGTGCACCCGGTCCGCAACGGCACCCCACCGGGAACACCCACCGTCGACCGCGGCCGAAACGGCGCGGCCCACGGTGATTCCGCGGCGACCGCGCACACCGGGTCGCCGACCGCGCACGATCTGTCGGCCGTCGACCCGACCGGCCCCACCGCCGTCGAACGCACCCGCAACGGACTGGTGAAGCGCAGCAAGCGCGCCAAGATCACCGGCTCGCCCGACCGTCCGCGCCGCGAACCGGTGACCCGCCAGGACCGGCCGCCGGTCGCCGACCGGACCCCCGACCAGACGCGCAACATGCTGTCGTCGTTCCGCACCGGCCACGAACGCGGTGGCGACACCCGACCCGGCCCCACCCCGCACGATCCGACCCACTGACCGTTCGGACCCGACCAGAGGAGCTCCCGGTGACCACCCATCTACCGACCGCCGACCCGCACACCTTCAACTGGCTGCTCGGCAACTTCGTCCGCAACACCGACGGGGTGCGCGACACCGTCGCCGTGTCCTCCGACGGGCTGCTCATCGCCATGTCCGACGGCCTGGACCGCACCGGCGCCGACCGGCTCGCGGCCATGGTGTCGGGCCTGTCCAGCCTAGCCCGCAGTGCTTCGCGCAGTTACGACTTCGACGGCCTGAAGCTGATCATGATCGAGATGAAGCGCGGCTTCCTGCTGGTCTCGGCGCTCGGCGACGGCAGCTGCCTCGGCGTGATCGCCGACGGCGGCTGCGACGTGGGACTGGTCGGCTACGAGATGGCGGTGCTGGCCGAACGCGCGGGCGCGCTGCTCGACCCACGGCTCATCGGTGAACTGCGAGAGACGTTGCGCAGATGAGAGATCCCGATCGTCCCCGGCTGCCCGACCCGCGCATGATCCCGATGAACCGTCCCATCGGCTGGCGCGATCAGTTACCGCCGCCGGTCCCGGTGACGCCCACCGACAGCGACGACGTCGACGACCGCTTCGTCCGTCCGTTCGTGGTCACCGCGGGCCGCACTGTCCCGGTGCTGGACGGGCTGCGCATCGAAACCCTCGTTCAGGCACCGCCGTCCGCGCTGTCGGCACCGCTGCGGTTCGAGGAACGCACCGTCGTGCAGTTGTGCCTGCGACCGCACTCCATCGCCGAAATCGGTGCCGCCCTGCGGGTTCCGGTCGGCATCGCCAAGGTGATCGTCAGCGACCTGGCCGCGGCGGGCCACGTGTCGGTCCGCGACGCCCCGGAACTGTCGACCGCCGCCATCGAGAGGATCAGGGATCTTGTTCGGGCACTCTGAATTCCGCACCGCCGCACCGGCGATGCCGTCGTCGGTGAAGATCGTGGTCAGCGGCGGCTTCGGCGTCGGCAAGACCACCTTCATCGGCGCGATCTCCGAGATCGAGCCGCTGGTCACCGAGGCGTCGATGACCGAGGTGTCGATCGGCGTCGACGACCCGGGCCGTCGCGCCGACAAGACCGCCACCACGGTCGCGCTGGACTTCGGCCGGATCACGCTGGACCAGTCGCTGATCCTCTACCTGTTCGGCACCCCGGGCCAGGACCGTTTCGTGTTCCTGTGGGACGACCTGGTCGACGGTGCGCTCGGCGCGGTCATCGTCGTCGACACCGGCCGCGTCGAGGACTGTTACCCGGTGCTGGACTACTTCGAGGAGCACAACACCCCGTTCGTCGTTGTGGTCAACCGCTTCGACGACGCCACCCATTTCGATCTCGCCGAGGTCCGCGAGGCCCTGGGCCTCGACGACTGGATCCCGGTCCTGGACTGCGACGCCCGCGACCGCGACTCCGTGCGCGACGTCCTGGTGGCCCTGCTCGAACAGGTCCTGCTGCATCGCGTCCAGCCCCGGCACCGGGAGGTGAGCTGAACCCGCCGCCCGGTGCCGCGACATCAGCGTCGATGCAGGGTGAGGTCCCACAGCGCGACGTGGAATCGGCTGTCGGTGACGTCGACCGAGGTGTCGGTGAAGCGATGGCCGCCGAGGGCGTTGCCGACGAACTCGCGCACCGCGACCGGCTGGGCGTCGAGGGTGTCGAGCAGCCGCTGGGGTACCTCGACGGTGCCGTCGAAGACGCGCGGTTGGCCGGTGATGCCGGGCTGCTGCGGGGTCTGACGCAACCCGTCGACGGTATGCAGGACGAGGTCGAGCCCGGTGCCGTCGGCGAAGTCGATGCGCAGGGGAGTGGCGGAGACGGCCTGGTCGAAGGAGCGCACCCGGGCGGTCCAGCCCAGCGCGGACGCGCCCTGATAGTCGTACGGCGACGGCGGTCCCAGTGTCTCCCCGGACCGATTCGCCCGTGAGTTCTGCAGTGCCGCACCGGCGAGTGGCTGATCGGTGGGCACGAAGCTCCACGCGGGATCGCTGAGCATCTTGCGCCAGTAGCCGGTGCGCCCGCCGTCGCGCCCCTCGACCCGCAGCTCGCGGGCGGCCGACCCGGGCGCGGTCCGGTGCACCGAGATGCGGTCGGTGATCTCGCCGGGCACCTTCGGCTGGGCGACCCAGTCCGGTGCGGGCAGCTGGATAGCGGCGTAGCGGCTGTCGACACGTTCGGCCGGCATGTCCGGCGCTTCGGGCAGCCCGCGCTGATCCTGGTAGGAGTAGCGGAAGAACACCTTGTCCGCGCCGGAGATGTCGAAATCGTAGAGGCGCGTGTAGAAGTCGCCGAACCGGTTGACGACAAGCGAGGTCGACGCGCTGGTCGACAGGGCCACCGCCTGGAAGCGCCCGGCCAGTGGCGTGCCCATCTCGTAGCTGTGATCCACCGGCAGCCACGGATCGACGTACTGGATCCGCTGACCACCGTGGGTCAGCGCGAACACGTGCGACACCTTCGCCCCGCCGACCGGATGCTCGTTGCCCGCAGTGTCGGTCCAGACGTGGTCCTCGGTGGGGGACAACACCGACCACGACCAGGTCAGCGTCCCCGGCGGCAGGGTGTTGCCCGGCCCGGTCCACAGTGGCGTGCCGTAGCGGCTGCTCCAATTCCAGTCCCTGGGCGCGCTGAGCGCGTGATCCATGGTGATGAACCGGCCGTCGTGGTCGATCAGCATCACCTCGTCGTCGTCGGCCGAGACGCCGGCGATCGTGCCCGCCAGGCAGCCCGGCAGCGCCACGGTGCGCCAGCCACCCAGGGCCGTGGCCTCTTTCACGTAGACGTTGCCGTCTCGGGTGGCGAAGCTCCAGCGCCGGTTGAACGACTCGGTGGTCGAGCGCAGGTGCACCTGCTCGGGCAGGGCGACCGTCGCGGGGGCGAGATCGGCCAGGCCGGCAGTGGATTCGTCGACGGTCACTTCCGGTGTGCCGACCGTGCCGACCGGCAGACAGCCCGGATCGGCGACCGTCGCCGAGGGGGTCGTCACCCCGGCGAATACCAGTCCGGCCGTCGCGAGCAGCACACCACGCCGGACGGCGCGCCCGCGCCTCACAGCCACCCCGCCGCGCCGAAGGCGATCAGGGCGATCGCGTCGATGCCGAAGATGGTGCCGACCACCAGCGCCTTGGTCCGCACGTTGGGCAGGTCGTACACGGAGAAGCAGACGGCGAAGAACGGCACGTAGCCGATGATCCAGATGAGGAACGGGAAGCCCGGCTGCCACCACGACCAATCCCAGGTGAGCACACCCGCCTTGTTCAGCAGCACCTCGACGCCGACCGCGGCGGCGGAGTTCACCGCGATGAGCACCGGCCGGTTCGGCAGCCCGAAGATCCGGGTCTGCCTGGGCGGCAGCATCTTCGCTGCCGCGACGCCCATGATCGCGAACATGAAGCAGATCTCGATATTGAGCCCGATCAGGATCTGATACGCCGTCGGCCCGCTCGCGCCCCAGACCGGCGCACGGTCGGTGAGGTGGAAGACCAGCGAGTTCCAGATCTCGTTGAACCAGTCCATGCCCCACAGCGCCAGCCCGGCGAACAGTACGTTCCAGTTCCGGCGCTCGACCTCGA
Organism: Nocardia sp. No.11; assembly: GCF_038752175.1. Lineage (NCBI taxonomy): Bacteria > Bacillati > Actinomycetota > Actinomycetes > Mycobacteriales > Nocardiaceae > Nocardia > Nocardia sp. No.11. The sequence goes on from NZ_JBCGFB010000143.1 coordinate 3,967, forward strand.
CCGCGTAGATGTAGATGACCATCAGCAAGAGCGGAATGACATACCACTTGAACTGACCCGCATCGCGGAGTATCTCCAGCGCGGCCCGTGCGTTGTCGGTCACCGGGCACCTCCTGCTCATGAGCGACGAATTCGGCGAGTATGATACAAATCAACATCGAACGTCAATATGTATCGCCGAGTTGGTCGGTGGGCGGAGTGTCGGCGAAGGTCCCTTCGCCGCAAGAGGTTTCGCCGGGGTGCGGGTCTCGGCCGCACCCCGGCGGG
>NZ_JBCGFB010000143.1:4318-14353 GCF_038752175.1 Nocardia sp. No.11
GTTCAGCGGCTGCCCAGTGGCGTGCCGAAGAGGGTGGCGAACTTCGCCGCGAGGGTGTCGCCGAGGAAGTCGAGCGCGCCCGGTGTGGCGGCCATGGTGCCCGCGTCGGAGGTGGTGCAGCCGGTGGTGGCGGGGATGCCGTCGAGTCGCTCGCGCAGCCACAGCAGCGCTGCGGGGCCGCCGACCACCTCGGCGACGATGTGCTCGCTGGCGTGGTCGCGGGTGTAGGTGACCGAGGCCTTCGGGTCCCGGCAGTACGTGTCGACCAGGGTGTCGGTCGCGCCCAGCGGCAGGATCTCGTCCCACGCGGAGTGCCACAGGAACATCGGCATATCGGGGGTGGACTTGCCCATGCGGGTGGCCTCGAGCATCGTCGCGACCGGCGGGTCGTCCAGCGGGTTGCCGTCGGAGCCGATCATGCCGGTCAGGTTGAGGAACGGCAGCAGCGCCGACTGGTACTGCACGCACAGCGGCGACTTGATCGCGGACAGGCCCCTGCCGAGTGGATCGAGCCGCTGCTCGAGATAGGCGGCGAAGTCCGGGTACTCGCGGGTGAGGCCGAGGACCGCGGCGAAGACCAGGCCCGAGGTGAGCTGGTTGTTCGCCATGCTCAGCGCGGCGCCCAGATCGGCGCCCACCCCGCCCTCGGCCGCGCCCACGATGTTCAGTTCGGGGGCATAGGTGGCCTTCAGTTCGGCGGCGTGACCGGTCGCGATCGAGCCGCCGGAGTAGCCGTAGAGCCCGACCGGTGCGGTCGGCCCCACCTCGAGCGGTGCGAAGGAGGTCGCCGCGCGAATGCCGTCGAGGGTGATCCGCCCGGCCAGTGGTCCGGCCGCGTACGCCGAATTCGGGCCCTGGTGGTCGGGAACGACGACGGCCCAGCCCTGCGCCAGCGCGGCCTGGGCGAACAGGAACTCGGCGGGCACGACGATCTGGCCCGCCAGTGGGGCCACCGAAAGATGTTGCAGCGCATAGGAGGGCGCGCAGTAGCCCGCGGTCGAGTCCTCGGCGAGCTGCACCGAGAGCAGCTTGCGCGGTTGCGGCGCCTGGCCGCGCGGCTTGATCACGGTGGCGACCGCGGGGATCGCCTCGTCGCGGCTGTTGTTGGAGCGGTAGGACACCTGCCAGGCATCGACATCGATCGGCAGCACGCCGAAATCGGCGATGCGCACCTGTCGGGCGGCGATGATCGCGCCCGGCGCCGTGGCCGCCACGACCTCGGCGGGCGGCAGGTAGAAGCCCGGATCCAGTTCGGGCGGGAGCGGAATCACCGGGGCGGGCGCCACGGCGGCCGGTTCGGCCGCGACCGGTCCGGCCACCACGACCGTAGCGGCCGCGAGCACGCCCGTGGCCAGGGCCATCCATCGCAGAGCGAAGGGAGATCTCATCGTGCACAGTCCTCACGTGAATTGAGACGCCTTCGTCTCAATGACGGCTACTATGGCACGGGTGTGGCGTAGATCGCAATCAGCGGTCGGGTGACTAGGCCGCGGTCAAGGCATTGAGCAGCGTGGAGAACACGTCGACGAGCTCGTCCACGGGTGGGCGCGGGTCGTCCAGACTCCACTGATGCACCGCGCCGTTGACGGCGCCGATGAACGCGGCCATCGCGACGCGCCAGCCACCCGGCGGTATCCGCACCCCGTCGCGTCCCTGCGCGATCGCGGCGACCACCTCGCCCCACTGGTCGCGGACCTGCGCGCGATGGGCCTCGATCGCGGGGCTCACCCCGACGATCTCCACGAAAGCCACGGTGACGCAGCGGATATCGTCGGTGATCGCCTTCGTGTAGGCGCGCACGGCGGCGTCGATGAGCGCGCGCAGGTCGTCGGTGTCGGCCGCGGCCAGCGCCGCGGCGACCGCGTCCCTGGCCTTGCCCTGCACCGAGTCGTAGACCGCGACGAGGAGTTCCTCGCGTCCGGCGAACTGCTCGTAGAACTGCCGCCGCGACAGTCCGGCCGCCGCGCACACGTCGGTCAGCGAACTGTTGGCGTACGACTTCTCCGCGAACACGGTCAGCCCCGCCTCGATGAACAGCGCGCGGCGCTCGATCTGCCGCTCGGCGACCGAGGTACCGGTGTAGTTGTGTCGGGTGCGCGCTGTCGTCACGACATCGACCCTACGTTCGCGGCGACGCCGCGGCATCCACGGAGGTCAGTCCTTGCGCCCCGTGAAGGCCAGCGAGGTGCCGAGTCCGATCATCATCAGCCCGCTGGTGCCGCCGACCGCGGCCAGCCGGCGCGGCGTGCGGGCCAGCCAGCCGCGCACGGAATCCGCCGCGAGCGCCCACAGCGTGTCGAAGATCAGCCCGAACAACGGGATGCAGATGCCGAGCACCAGCATCTGCTGCGGGACGCCACCGCGGGCGGTATCGACGAACTGCGGCAGCAGCGCCGCCAGGAACACGATGGTCTTCGGATTGGCGAAGCCGACGACGAACCCGTCACGCAGCACCGCGACGGTGGAATAGCCGGGCCCGGCCTGGCCGGGCTGTAGCGCCCTGGCCAGGTCGCTCCGGTGCCGGATCGCCTGGATTCCCAGATAGACCAGATACAGCGCGCCGACCAGTTTGACGGCCGTGAACACCGCCACCGAGGTCGCCACGAGTGCGCCGAGCCCGACCGCGACCGCTACGACCTGCACGTACACCCCGGCCGAATTGCCGACCACGGTCAGTATCGCCGCCCGCCTGCCGACCGTGAGGGCCCGGCTGATCGTGAACAGCACACTCGGCCCCGGAACCACGACGAGCAGCAAGGCCAACCCCGCGAAGGACGCGAGATGCGTCATCGACACCATGCTGATCAACGCTAACGATCCGGCTCCCGGCAGGCAATGGCACGACACCGACCACACCTACACTCGCCGCCATGGGCGAGCAGAAGCAACGGATGCTGAGCGGGCAGTGGTACAAGGACAGCGATCCGGAACTGGTGGGCGAACGGCACCGGGTGCAGCGGCTGTGCGACGAGTTCAACCGGACCGGACCCGACGAGACCGAGCGCCGGACCCGGTTGCTGGGTGACCTGCTGGGCAAACTGGGCGAGGGATCGTGGATCATGCCCCGGTTCCAGTGCGACTACGGCTATCTGGTCGAGATCGGCTCGAACAGCTTCCTCAACTACGACGCGATCCTGCTCGACTGCGCGCCGATCGTCATCGGCGACGATTGCTCGATCGGGCCGCGCTGTCAGCTGCTGACCGCCCTGCACCCGATGGATGACCACGAAAAACGCAGGCAGCGTTGGGAATCCGCGGCGCCGATCCGGATCGGTGACAACGCGTGGTTCGGCGGCGGGGTGATCGTGTGCCCCGGGGTGACCATCGGTGACGACGTCGTGGTCGGCGCGGGCAGCGTGGTCACCCGGGACCTGCCCGACCGGGTGTTCGCGGCGGGCAATCCGGCGCGGGTCATCCGGTCGCTGTAGGGGTGCTGGATACGCTGAACCGCACGCACACGATCCCGGCATCGAAGGAGACACCCATGCGCCACGGTGAAGATCTCGCGCTCACCCACGTCATGCTGCTGGTCGGCGACCAGGACGAGGCCAAGACGTTCTATGAGGACGTGATCGGCCTCGAGGTCCGCACCGATATGCCGTTCGTCGACGACGCGCGCTGGCTGTCGGTGGGTCCGGTCGGCCAGCCCACCATCGAATTCGTCCTCGAGGTTCCGCAGATGGCGCCCGACGAGGCCCGCCGCGCCGCCGCTCGGGCCCGGCTCGACGGCGGGATGCAGTCGACGATCATCTTCGCCACCGACGACGTCGACGCCACCTTCACCCGGATCCGCGACCTCGGCGGCACCGTCGCCCAGCCCCCGGTCGACCAGCAGTACGGCCGCGACTGCGCCTTCGTCGACCCCTGGGGCAACCAGATCCGCTTCACCGGTCGCCGGAAGGGCTGATCGAGGCCGCGTGGTGCTCGGCGCGGCCGAGCACCACGGGTGTCGTGGCCGGGCGGGGCGCGTCGCCGGGTCGCGAGACGGCGACGGCGGCAATACTGTCTTTCCATGGGCGAATCGCGAATCGTGCAGGAGCAGGAAGCCACCCGGCCGCTGCGCGAGGACATCCGGTTTCTCGGCGGCATCCTGGGTGACACCATCCGCGACCACGAAGGGCCGGAGGTGTTCGACCTGATCGAGCGGGTGCGCACCGAGGCGTTCCGGGTGCGTCGCGAGGAGGTCGAACGCAGCGCGGTCGCCGACATGCTCGACGGCACGCCCACCGAGACCGCGATTCCGCTGATCCGGGCATTCAGCTACTTCGTGCTGCTGGCCAATCTCGCCGAGGACATCCAGCGCGACCGGCGCCGCGCCGCGCACGTCTCGGCGGGCGAGCCGCCGCAGGACTCCTCGCTGGCGGCCACCTACGCCAAGCTCGACGCGGCCGCGCTCGACGGCACGACGGTGGCCGATCTGCTCACCGACGCGCTGGTCTCCCCGGTGATCACCGCGCATCCGACCGAGACCCGCAGGCGCACCGTCTTCGACGTGCAGGCCAAGATCACCGAACTGATGCGGCTGCGGCGCAGGCTCGAACCCGGCGACCCCGGCTTCGACGATTCCGAACTGCGGATCCGTCGCGAAGTCCTCACCCTGTGGCGCACGGCGCTGATCCGCCTGGCGCGCCTGCGAATCCAGGACGAGATCTCGGTCGGCCTGCGCTACTACGACCTGACCCTCTACGACGTCATCCCGGCGATCAACGCGCAGGTGCGTGCCGCGCTGCGCTCGCGCTGGCCCGAGGCCGACCTGCTGCCCCGCCCGATCCTGCGCCCCGGCTCGTGGATCGGCGGCGACCGGGACGGAAACCCGTTCGTGACAGCGGAAGTCGTGCACACCGCGGCCCAGCAGGCCGCCGCCTACGCCTTCGGCCGGTACCTGGACGAGCTGGTCGAACTGGAGAAGACGCTGTCGCTGTCGGCCCGGCTGGTCCAGGTGAGCCCGGCGGTCGCCGCGCTCGCCGAGGCCGGCTACCCCGACCCGGCCGTCTTCGCCGACGAGCCGTACCGCCGTGCGCTGCACGCGATCCGGGCCCGGCTCAGTGCCACCGCCGAGCTGGCGCTGGGCACGCTGCCCGACAACGGTCTGGCCGCGGGTGCCCCGCCGTACGCCACCCCGCAGGCGGTCCTCGACGACCTCGACGCGGTCGACCTCTCGCTGCGCGCCGGCGGTGACGCCCTGCTCGCCGACGACCGCCTCGCCGCGCTGCGCCACGCCGTCGAGACCTTCGGCTTCCATCTGCAAGCCCTGGACCTGCGGCAGAACTCCGAGGTGCACGAGCAGGTCGTCACCGAGCTGCTGGCCTGGTCGGGCGTGCACGCCGACTACCCGAGTCTGTCCGAGGCGCAGCGCGTGGAGCTGCTGTCGAACGAATTGCGCACCCGCCGACCGCTGCTCGGCCCGCACGCGCAGCTGAGCGAGCTCGCCGCCAAGGAACTGGGCGTGCTGCGCGCGGGCAAAGAGGTGATCGATACCTTCGGCGCCGCCGCCATCCCGAACTACATCATCAGCATGTGCACCTCGGTCAGCGACATGCTCGAGGCGGCGCTGTTGCTCAAGGAAGCGGGCATCCTGGATCCGGGCACCGCCGAGGGCACACCGAGCAGCCCGGTCGGCATCGTCCCGCTGTTCGAGACCATCGAGGACCTGGGCGCGGGCGCGGCGACGTTGGCGGCGGTGCTGGACGTTCCGGTGTATCGCGAGCTGGTCGCCGCGGCGGGGATGCGGCAGGAGGTGATGCTCGGGTACTCGGATTCGAACAAGGACGGCGGCTACCTGGCCGCGAACTGGGCGCTGTACCGGGCGGAGCTGGATCTGGTGGAGGTGGCGCGCAAGTCGGGCATCCGCTTGCGGCTGTTCCACGGTCGCGGCGGCACCGTCGGCCGAGGTGGCGGCCGCAGTTACGACGCCATCCTGGCCCAGCCCGCCGGCGCGGTGCAGGGCTCGCTGCGGCTGACCGAACAGGGCGAGGTGATCGCCGCGAAGTACTCCGAACAGGGCGCGGCCCACCGCAATCTGGAGTCGCTGATCGCCGGCACCCTGGAATCGACCCTGCTGGACGTGGAGGGCCTCGGTGACGACGCCGAGCCTGCCTACGAACTGCTCGACGATCTGGCGGCCCGGGCCCGCGCCGCCTACGGGCGGCTGGTGCACGACACGCCGGGCTTCGTCGAGTACTTCCGGCAGTCCACTCCGGTCGCCGAGGTCGGCGACCTCAATATCGGCAGCCGCCCGGCCTCGCGCAAACCCACCAACTCGGTGGCCGATCTGCGCGCGATCCCGTGGGTGATGGCCTGGAGCCAGGCGCGCGTCATGCTGCCGGGCTGGTACGGCACGGGCACCGCGCTCGCGGACTGGGTCGGCGAGGACCCGCAGCGGCTGGCCCGGCTCACCGATCTCTACCGGCGCTGGCCGTTCTTCCGGACGGTGCTGTCGAACCTGGCGCAGGTGATGGCCAAGAGCGATCTCGACATCGCCGCCCGCTACGCCGACCTGGTCGAGGATCCGGCGCTGCGCGCGCAGATCTTCGGGATGATCCGCGACGAGCACGCCCGCACCATCCGCATGTACCTGGCCGTGACCGGCCACGAGGAACTGCTCAGCGACAACCCGTCACTGGCGGAATCGATCCACAATCGCTTCCCTTACCTGGAACCGCTCAATCAGCTCCAGGTGGATCTGTTGCGCAGGCTGCGCGGCGGTGACGATTCCGAACTGGTGAAGCGGGGCATCCTGCTCACCATGAACGGACTGGCCACCGCCTTGCGCAACTCGGGCTAGCCGCTAGAGGCAGACGGTGACGGTGACCGGGCCGACCGGGATACCGACGCAGACGGCGACCGAGCCGACGACGGGCTCGGCGGCGGCGGCCGAGGCGGTACCAGCGCCGACGGTGATCACGGACAGGGCGAGTGCGGCGACAGCGAGCGGGCGGGCGATCTTGGCGAACATGGCGGATCCTCGGGTAGAACGGGCGGAACAGCCCCCGCAGGGGCCGCCCCATCTCAACACGGGGTGCTGCGTGATGTCGGAGACATCACCGGAAACGCTGTGGCTCAGTCTGTTACGACGGCGATGGCGTCGATCTCGACCAGCATCTCCGCCCGCGGCAAGCCGGTGAAGACGGTGGTCCGCGCCGGCAGCACGTCACCGGTCGTGTGCTTGGTGACGAATTCACCATACGCCTGGTTCATGACGGCGAAATCCTCCCTTCGGGTGAGATAGACGCGCAGCATCACCACGTCGTCGAAGGTGGCGCCGGAGGCGTCGACGATGGCCTTGACGTTCATCAGCGTGCGGGTGGTCTGGGCGGCGACGTCGCCGGGGTGCAGGTACTCGTTGGTCTCCGGGTCGACGGGTCCCTGGCCCGAGACCTGCACGAACGGGCCCTTGCGGACACCCTGGGAGAAGGTGTGCGCGGGCGCGGGGGCGTCGGCGGTGCGCACGGCGATCTTCTCGGACTTGTCGGTACCCATGGCAGTTCAGCCTTTCCTCGCGGTGACGTCTCGGTGGGGGGCCCAGCCGAGTTCGGTGGAGATGGCGTCGGCGGTCGCCCTGACCTGCGGCAACAGCGCCAGCACCTGATCGTGGTCGAGCAGCACGTCGGGTACCGAGACCGACACGGCGGCCACCACCGCGCCGATCCCGTCGCGCACCGGCACGCCGATGCAATTGACGAAGCTCTCGTGTTCCTCGTGGTCCTCGGCATAGCCCTGCGCGGCGACCAGTTCCAGCTCGGCCAGATACTGCTCGGGCGTGCGCAGGGTGCGGGTGGTGAAGGGGTGGTAGTCCAGCCGCGCGGCGACGGCGCGCCACTCGGCCCGGGGCAGGGCCGCGACCAGGACCTTGCCGACCGCCGTGCAGTGCAGCGGCGCGGGTCGGCCGATCCGGGAGTACATCCGGACGGCCTGTTCGGCGTCGACCTTGTCGATGTAGACGGCGTCACCGGATTCGTAGGCGGCCAGGTGGACTGTCTGTCCGGTGGCGGCGCCGAGCGCGCTCAGATGCGGCCGGGCCACGGTGCGGACATCGCGGTTCTCCAGCGCGTGACTGGCCAGTTCGAACATGCGGGTGCCGAGCGAGTACCGGTGGGCGTTGTCGCGCACGACGAAGCGCTCGGCCTGCATCGTCTGGAGCAGTCGCAGCACCGTGGACTTGTGCACGCCGAGCCGCCCGGCCAGCTCGTCGAGGGACTGCGAGTCCTCGCCGAGGGCGATGAGAATGGACAGGGCCCGCGACACGCTTTGACTCATGGCCTGATCGTCCCATCCAATGCCTCCGGATAGCGCAGCCCGGCCCACGCCGCCGCCGGCAGCTGCGCGAGTCGCCGAATATCTTGTACCGGAGGAATTTTCGCCGCGTCACCGGTGGCGGTGAGGGCGGCGGCGGCACACAGGTGGCCGTAGCGCAGCCGGGTGCGTAGATCCGCCTCGTGCAGGAGCGCGGCGAGGTAGCCGCCGGCGAAAGCGTCACCGGCGCCGATTCTCTCGGTGATCTCGAGTGCCAGCGCGGGTACCTCGACGACGGCGTCGCCGTCGAATCCGGTGACGGTGTGCTTGTCGTTCTTGACGATCAGCTGGGCCGGTTCGGGAAACAGCGCGCGCAGTGCGCCCGGATCGCCGGTGCCGAAGATCTCCTCGGCCTCGTCGGCGCCGAGCAGCGCCACGTCGGCGCCGCGGACGTGCGCGGCGAGTTCGTCGGCGGCCTCGGCGATCCGCGAACCCCACAGCGCCGGACGGTAATTCAGGTCGAAGCTCACCAGCCGCCCGCGCCGGGGCAGCGCGATCAACGTGCGGGTCAACTGGTTCGCCGACTCCGACAGCGCCGGGGTGATGCCGCTGAAGTGCACCAGGTCGGTGCTGTCGAGCAGGCCGGCCGCCGCCCGGGTCGCGAGATCGGCGGGGGACAGGGCGCTGGCGGCGGACCCGGCGCGGTAGTAGTGCATCCGGCTGGCGTGGGCGGGCAGGTCGTGGGTGGCGCCCGACCCGCTGCCGCGCTCCTTGACGTAGAGGCCGGTCGGCCGGCCCGGATCGACGGCGACCGCGCCGACATCGACCCCCTGGCCCGCCAGCTGCGCGACCAGATAGCGGCCGAAGCCGTCGTCACCCACGCGCGAGAGCCACGCCGCCGCGACCCCGAGCTGGGTGAGCACGGTGGCCACATTGGCCTCGGCGCCGCCGGCGCTCCGGTCGAAAGACGGGGACTGCTCCAGCGGGCCGGGCCGGGCCACGAGCACGGCCAACCCCTCGCCCACGGTGACCGCCCTGGGTGGCGCTGATGTTGCCTGGGTCACCTTTTCTGCCCTTCCGTGGTTGCGGTCACTGCCTCTGGGATGCACAATAACGAGCGGAAACATTCAGTGCAACCAGCGTTGCACATTATGCAATATCTACCCGATATGACCGACCGGCCGGGAAACCCGCGGGCGATCGACGGAAAGGGATGCTGTGACGATCGACAACGCCGTCGTGGACGCGCTCGCCGACGAGGCGATCGGCCCGCGCGACAAGAGCGTGCCGCCCGCGGCCTGGGGCCGGACCGTGCGCGAATACCTCGCGGACGCACCGGAACTGGATCGTTGGGAAACGCCACTGCTCACCCTCGACCGCGGTCTGCTGGCGGACAACATCGCGCTGATGGCGCGCTGGACCGCGGCCGCGGGCGTCGCCCTGGCGCCGCACGGCAAGACCACGATGGCGCCCCAGCTCTGGCGCGCCCAGCTCACAGCGGGGTCCTGGGCGATCACGCTGGCCACCGGCTGGCAGGCTCAGCTCGCGCGCTCGTTCGGGGTCGGGAGGATCGTGCTGGCCAACGCGCTCGTCGATCCGGCCGCCCTGACCTGGGTCGCCGCCGAATCCGCGCGCGATGCCGGGTTCGAGTTCTACTGCTGGGCCGACAGTGTCGCCACCGTCGAACTGATGGACAAGCTCCTGCGCGACACCCCGCCCAGCCCGCGGGTCCGGGTGCTGGTCGAACTCGGCGGCCCGCACGGGCGCACCGGCGCGCGGTCCCGTGCCGAAGCGCGCGCCGTC
>NZ_JBCGFB010000144.1:0-14351 GCF_038752175.1 Nocardia sp. No.11
GGCGCGCTCGGCTTCCTCGGCGCGGCGCTGCAGGGTCCGGCCCGCCTCGGCGGCCTTGTCGCGGTGCACGGCGGCGGAGGTCTCGAGCCTGCGGACAGCGTCGGCGAGGTCGTCGAGCTGCTGTTTGCCCTCGTAGGCGCTCGAGCGCTGCAGGTTCTCGCGGTCGGCGATGGCCTGTTCGTAGGCGCGGTCGGCCTCCTCGGCCCTGGCCTCGGCGGCGGTGCGGTCGGCCTCGCGCCGGGTGCGCAGGGCAGTGGCCGCGAACAGGGCGGTCGAGGCGTTGGTGACCGCGTCGAGGCGGGCACGCACCTGGTCGACATCGGTCTTGGCCTGCACGGCGAGGTATTTGCGGTACACGTCGACGAAGCGGCGCGTCGCGGTGTCGGCTTGGACGAGCCCGTCCAGGGTGCGCCCGACCTCCTCCATATCGCTGAAGGACCGGGCCGCGTCCAGGATCAGCTGCTCGTCGAGCGGGCGCAGGCCGTCGGTGAGTGCCTGCGACAGGCCGCGGGGGTCGAGGTTCTTGGCCAGCTGCGGTCGGCGCAGCGTGAGGATCAGATTGATCAGCTGGTCGTAGCGCTGCACCCCGAGCCCGAACATGCGGGCGTCGATGGCGGCCCGGTACTCCACCGGCCGGTCGACGATGGCGTCACTGCCGATCTGCTCGGCGAGTTGCCTGCGGGTCAGCGGCCGGTCGTCGGGGCCGATCAGGGAGAAGTCGACGCCCGCGCGCCCGTCGGCGACGAAATACCAGCGGGTGACCTTGTCCGAGGACCGGGTGGCGCGCATGCCGATGCCGACCGTGACGACCTCCGGGTCCTCCCAGCTGCCGCGCGCGAACTCCATCCAGACATACGAGTAGGCCGATTCCTGCTTGCGATAGAGCAGATTCGACTTCATGGTGCGCTCTTCGCCGGCGAACGGATTGAGCCTGCGCGGCTCGATCCGTCCGTCGAGCACGAACGGGAACAGCACCTCCAGGGCCTTGGTCTTGCCCGATCCGTTCGGACCGCGCAGCACGAGCCTGCCGTCGGCGAAACAGAACTCCTGGTCGCGGTAGTCCCAGAGGTTGACGATGCCCGCGCGGGTCGGGACGAAACGCACTCCGCCGTGAATGAGCGACATCTGCTCAGTTCCCTCCCGTTCCGGTGCTGCTGCCGTCGGTGTCGGCGGCGGTGACGAACAATTCCTCGGCCTGGCGGACCCGCACGGTGACCACCGCGCCCCGATACCTGGCCAGCGCGGGCAGGACCAGCAGCCCGCCCTCGACCGGCCGGACCAGCCGAAGCTTGGTGAGCAGCGCGACGACCTCGGCGGTGAGCCCGCCGACATCGGCCTGCCACTGCGCGGCGAAGGTGGCGCCGTAGCGGTCGGTCAGCGCGGTGACCGTGCCGCGCACCCAGGCGTCGTCGAGGAACGGATAGGTGGGCGGCTCGGTGTCGGCGAGTTCGTCGTCGACGGAATCCGCGGGCGGGTCCGGTGTTTCGGGATCCTCGGCGAGCGGGGCGAACACGCCCGCCGCGGGGATGGCCGCGTCGAGCTGGTCGAGCAGCGCGTCCTCGGTGGTCGGCGCGGGATGGCGCGCGACCGGGTCGTCGATGTCGAGGACGACGTCGGCGATCTCGGCGATGAGCAGCAGCGCCACCTGCGCGAGCGTGCCGGTGCCGGGGAAGCGGGTGTCGGAGAGCCTGCCCGAGGTGTCGATGAGCGCGACCCCTTCGGCGCGCCGCTCGGCGCGCAGGCCGGTGCAGTACTCGACCTCGTCGACCACGCGGTCCTGGCCGAGCAGGGCGCGCTCGGCGGGGGAGAGGTCTTCGAGGTATACGACCGGACGTTCCACCAGCGCGCGGCGCACCCGGCGGGCCTGTTCGGCGGGCGCGTGCTCGGTGTCCTCGGCCAGCAGACCCCGCACGCTGTGCAGATGCTGCAGCGCGCGCGGCGGCCGGAACAGCGCGAACACCACCGGCCGGTCGATGTCGTAGAGGGCCTCGCCCGCCTCCGGGTCGCTGGCCCAGCCGCCCGCGTCACCGTCGGCCAGGGTGAGCGCGCCCCTGGCGCCAAGCCAGCCGACCGCGTCGACGAACGCGTCCCGATCGGCGGCCCGCTCGGTGGACAGCTCGAGGCCGTCGATCCGGCTCGCGTAATCGGCCACGTGTTCGGCCAATTCCGACAGCGTGATCTGGTCGCCCGCGCGGCCGAGCGCGGCCAGGGCCAAGGAGAGATAGGCGTAGCGGCGGCGGTCGAAGACGCGGTCGTTGACGCTGCGCGCGGGCAGGGTGTCGTCGAGCCGGTCGTGCACCGGATACAGCCGAGCCGTGGTCTCGGTGACCTCGAGGCGGTAGCCGAACAGTTCGGCGAGGTCCTCGCGCAGTTCGGTGGCCCAGCGCCGGATCAGCGGTAGCGCGATCCGGTCGGGATAGACCCGGGTGACCAGGTGGTTGGCGAGCATGACGCGGGCGGCGCGCTGGTAGCTGTCCAGGGCGAGGGCGTCGATGCGGCGGTGCGGTCTCATCGTGGCGTCCCCCGTCGCGTGGTCGCGGTGACCTCGAGGCGGCGGTTGTTCAGGTGCAGCAGGCCCGCCGCGGTGCGGATGACGGTCGACCCGTCGCACGGCCGCACCGTCAGTGTCACGCCGTTGTCGGAACCCGTTGTGCCGTCGACCTTTCCGCTGACCGGCACCCACGCTGTCGACGCGGCGTCGAGCAGGCGCAGCAACACCTCGGTCTCGCGCTGGTCCAGGACCCGTTCGTGCACGGCGCCGGTGGCCAGGGAGGCCGCGGCCGCGGCCCGCTCGCGCTGGGCCGCCAGCTGGGCCTCGCGCAACCTGCGGATGCCCGCGTCGTTGCGCGCGATCCGGGCCGGCGCGCCCGCGGTCGGCGCGCGACCGGTCTCGGCGAGGGTCCGTGAGATCTCCAACGGCGGTGCCTCCCANGCGCAACCTGCGGATGCCCGCGTCGTTGCGCGCGATCCGGGCCGGCGCGCCCGCGGTCGGCGCGCGACCGGTCTCGGCGAGGGTCCGTGAGATCTCCAACGGCGGTGCCTCCCACCAGGACCGGCCCGGCGGGATCACCTCGGCGTCGGGATGCTCGAGCGCCAGGTGCCGGGGCCTGCCCAGGCCGAACACCGCGTCGTAGAGCGCGTGCGCGCTGCCCGTGGTGGGGGTGTCGACGAACCAGGCGGCCAGATGCCGCAGCGCCGATTCCCGGCTGACCCCGCCGCGGCGGGTCTCGGTGACCCGGCGCAGCAGCGACAGCACCGCGGCGATCGCGCTCATCGTCGCCTCGCGCAGCCGGTCGGCCTCACACGACTCGTTCGCCTCGCCGCCGCCCGCCGCCACGAACCAGGTGCGCAGGCCGTCCCAGCGCGAGCGCCAGTCGGCCTCGCGTTCGGCCGGGCTCAGCAGCACCCGCTCGTCGCAGCTCGCCGCGCGGCCGATCAGCTGCTCGACGCCGGTGGCCTCCACCTCGCCGATCGCGGCCGCCAGCCGGGGGGCGAACCGGGCCAGGTCCATGCTGAACTCGCGCATGTGCGCCAGCAGCGCGTCCTTGTGCGCGAGAAAGGATTCCGGGGTGATCTCGGTCGTGCGCACCAGATCGCCCAGCGACAGGTAGAAGTGCGCCGCGCGCGCGGCCATGTCGGTGAGCGCGGCGTCGAGCCTGCGCAGCGTGGTGTAGACCCGCTCGGCGTCGCCGTCGCGATTGGCCGCGGCCAGGGTACGCAGGTCGGTGAGCAGTTCGGGCAGCACCAGGCGTGACAGCGACGCGTCGTCCATCCGGGCCGTCAGCACGCCGGCCACCGCCCGGTACGCCTGGAAACCCGCCTGCGCGAACTGGTAGACGTAGTGCCGGTTGCGGTACTCGGCCAGAGTGGCCGCGCGGGTGCCGTCGTAGCTGCGCTCCAGCACGCCCCAGCGGTGCAGCTGCTCGAGCAGCGGACCGATCTCGACCGCGGGCAGCGGCACGCCCGCGGGCCCGGCCTGCCCGCCGGTCTCGGCTCTGGCGATCCACTCGGCGACGTCGTCGGCGTGCAGCAGCACCACGTAGGCGGCGCGGGCACTGTCGAAGGCGCGCAGCACCCGCAGGTAGTCGGCGCGCTTCTCCGCGGTCGCGAACGAGAACAACCGCAGCCGCTCGTCCCACAGGGCGGGTACGGCGCTGGGCAGGCCGTCGGCGAGGTCGGTCACCGTAGACAGATTAGTGGTGGCCGCCGCGCGCCCCGGGGGACCCGCCCCGGATCGGCGTGCCCCCGCCGTCTGGTAAGCCCCGCTCACCCGACGTTGAGCGAGCGCAGCTGCTCGAGGAACGACTGGGTGCGCGGATCTCCCGGATAGCGTTCGATGATCTCCCTGGCCGCCTCGCCGGCGATCCAGGCCAGCGACGGCAGCGAGCGGCGACCCGCCGTGAACGCCGCGACGCCCTCCTCGACCGCGCGCTCGAGATCGCGGTCGCGCACGGCGACCACGGCCAGCGTCAGCCGGGCCTCCGAGACCCGCATCGGGTTGCGGACCGAACCGTCGGGCCTGGTCGAATCGCTGATCACCTGCTGGGCGTAGCGCTCGGCCAGCCGGTCCTGGCCCGCGACCCGGCAGCAGTCCATCGCGTAGAAGTCGAACTTGGTCGCGTCGACGACGAAGTGGTTGTGCAGATCGGCCGGATGACCCATCCGCGACAGGATCGCCCTGCCCTCGTCGAGCGCGGTCTGCACCGCCCGGCGATCACCGAGGCGGGCCCAGCCCTTGGCCCGTTGGGCGGCCAGCTGCACCCCGACACCCATCGAGGCGGTGCCCGGCATGGCCTTCTCCGAGACGTCGATCGCGCCCCGGAAATTGCCCTGGGTGAGCGCGAACCAGGCCGACATCTCGGCGGCCCACGCCGAGATCTCGACGTTGCCCGCCTCGCGGCCCAGCGAATCCGCGGCCCGCCGGGTGGCCTCGGCGCCGGCCCGGTGTCCGAGGTCGTAATCGACGCAACCGACCAGCAACGCCACCCAGCCCGCCAGCACGAGGATCTCCCGATGCTGGCTCAGGGTGAGCCTGCCGTCGAGCAGCGAGGTGATCCGGCGCAGCCACGCGGTGCCCTCGGCGTGCAGCTCGTGCGGGTCGGCGTAGGCGTACTCGCAGCACAGCCGTTCGGCGGTGATCCGCACCGCGTCCAGGGTGGCGCTGTTGACGTCGGACATCCGGAGTCTGCCGATGAACTCGAGCGTGTCCATACCGGTCGCCGATAACAGCTCGTCATCGCGGTTGGGCCGGGACTTGGGGAAGAACGCGGCGGGGACGGTGTCGAACGCGGCCGCGATGATCGGCGCGTAGAACTCGTCGGGGCGCGATTCCCCGGACTCCCAGCGCCGCCAGTTGCGCAGCAGGGTACTGTCCGTCGGCAGGTTGTGGGAGGACTTGGCACGCATCGCGCGGACGGCATCGGCTTGCGACCATCCCCTCGCGTCACGTTCCGAACGCATCCGAACAGCCCAGACGGGTCGATCATCAGTTGCGGTCACGGCGGTAGTATCCCACCAGTTAACGTTCGGCGTCCCGAATAGGGCATGTAGATGTCATCGGCTTGACATCTGCTGCGCGGGGCCGCGAATACGCATGCTGTAAGTAGGTGCTCGTCGCCGACCCCGGCGGACACCCGCTTTGCAGGAGAGCTTGCAGGGCAACGCAGTACCCCCGCGCGGCGCACGGCGTGGCGCGGGGGGATCCGACAACAGAACAGCGATCCCAATCCAACGGAGGTTCGGGTGGAAGCGTTGATCTATGGATACTTGCGGGACGACCTGGCCGAAGGCCGGAGCGACCAATTGGAGGATGCGCTACGCAGCCTCGCGCGCACCGCGGGGATGTGCTTCGCCGCGACGTTCCATGAATCGACCGCGGGTGACGGTGCGGCGTTCGCCGAACTCACTCAGGAATTGAAGCGGGCCGACGCCCACCACGTGGTGGTGCCGTCACTCGATCACCTTGCCGGCCAGACGATCCCGCGTGACCTGCTGATCGCGAAGCTGGCGCACGAGGCGGCCGCCCAGGTACTGACCCTGGAGCGCTAGCCGTGGCCAGTTCCGCCGGCACAGAACCACCATCCTGGTAGCGGCCGCACCGGCCGCGAGCGAGGCGAACAACGCCAGCAGTCGATGGTCGCCGAACGCCGGGTACACCTGCCAGTGCAGCAGGTACGCGAACAACGAGCTGTCGGCCACCGCCACCGCCACCACGGCGAGGACGGCGGGCACGCGCAGCGCGGGCAGCCAGACCAGCAGCAGGATGCCCGCCATCACCAGGCGTTCCCGATCGGTGACGCCGAAATACCCCGGCACACTTGCCAGCAGCACGGCGCTGACGATCAGCCGCTGCCAGACTGCCGTCGCCTTCGCTCCGGCCCAGCCGAGAACGAAGTACCAACAGGCCAGCGGTGACAACGGGATATCGCGCTCGGGATAGAGCCCGAACGCATGCCAGCGCACCACCAGGGCGAGCCCGAGCAGAGCCAGGGCGAACCAGAACGGCCCCCGCCGCTCCCAGCGGTCCAGCCACGGGATCCGCAGCAGCAGCGCGGCGACGACCGTGCAGTAGACCAGCACCTCCAGGAACCACAGATGCCCCGCCGTGTCGTTGCGCGGGCCGAGGATCTTGTTGAGCAGCACCACATTCTGCCAGCTGTAATAGCCGGGCTGCAACACCATCGTGATCAACACCCACAGCGCCGTCGGCACCGCGATCATCGCCACCGACCGCGCGGTCTGCCGGAGACGCTGGGCCGGGGGAGCCGCACTCACCGCGAACCGCGCGAAGTTGTATCCGGCCACCGCCAGCAGCACGTGCGCCGCACCCCAGATCTCGAACAGCTGGATGTGCGAGCCGAGCACGAGCACGATGCCGATGGCGCGCAGCGCCGTCGCGGTGTCCAGGGCTCGCCCGACACCGCCCCGGCCGCGCGGTGCTCGCTCCAACCGGTCGATCGAGAGCTGCGGCCAGTCGGCGGGCAGCTTGCCGATGACCCGTTCCAGCCGGGCCGCGGTGGTGACGTAACTGAGCGAATCACCGCCCAGCTCCACGAAGCTGTGTGCACGCGAGATCTTCTCGACCGGCAGGGCCAGCGCGTCGGCGTAGATGGCGCGCACATCGGCGCCGGTCTCGGGCTCGGCGGGCGCCTGCGCGCGGATCGCCGGGTAGTCGATCTTGCCGGTGGCCAGCCGGGGCAGCTCGTCGACGATCGTCACGGTCACCGCCGCCGCGGGCAGACCCGACGCCCGCGCGATCAGCGCGGCGGGATCACCCCGGCCCGTCCCGGTCACCGCGGCGATCAGCCGGGCGCCGTCGTCGGTGCAGGCCGCGCCGAAACCGGCGGCGGCGAGCTCGGATTCGATCCGGCCCAGATCGATGCGCAGCCCGAACAGCTTCGCGAAGCGGCTGCGCCTGCCGATCACCTGGTACAGGCCGTCGGCGGTGCGCCGGGCGAGGTCACCGGTGCGCAGCGCCGCGACGGTGCGGCCCAGCGCGAGATCGGCGGGGCGGGTCGCGTAGCCGAGCATCACGTTGGCACCGTGGTACACCAGTTCCTCGGCGGCGCCGTCGTCGACCGGTTCGAGCGTGAAATGTCCACCGGGTACGGGTATCCCGATGCAGTCCGGGTGCTCGGTCGCGAGTTCCGGTGGCAGATACGCCATCCGGGCCGTCGCCTCGGTCTGGCCGTACATCACGAAGAATCGCCAGCCCGCCGCCGCGCCGAGCCGCGCGTAGGCCCGCACCCGCGCGGGCTCGAGCCGGCCACCCGCCTGCGTCACGTACCGCAGATCGGGCAGTGACATCTCGGCGAAGCCGACCCGGTCCAGCAGGTCCACGGTGTAGGGGACCGCGGCGAACGACGTCGCCCGGTGCGCGCGGAACTCGTCCCAGAACTCGGGATCGCTCACCGACCGGTCGGTGAGCAGCAGGCTCGCCCCGCGCAGCAGATGGCTGTGCACCACCGACAGGCCGTAGCAGTAGAACAGTGGCAGCGTGGTCGCCGCGCGATCGTGCGGCCCGATCTCGAGATAGCGGGCGATCGAGTCGGCGTTGGCGAGCAGGTTCGCGGCCGAGAGCCGGACCAGCTTCGGCGAGCCGGTCGAGCCGGACGTGCTCAACAACAGGGCGAGCTCCGGGTGCAGCTCGTGCGCCGGGTCCGCGCGCTCGGCGACGATCCGCCCGCCTTCGACGACGACGTCGGGATCGTAGGTTGCGGCGAGTTCACCGGAGAGCTCGCCGGTCAGCAGCACCACGCAGCCCGCGTCGAGCGCGCCCAGGTAGGCGACGAGGGAGTCGATGTCGTTGGCCGCGGTCAGCGCGACGAGTCGGCGCGCCGGGCCCAGCCGTGCCGAGAACTCCGCGACGCGGTCGGCGAGCTGGGCATAGGTGACGCGGCACAGGGTGTCGGCGGGCACGGTCGGGTGCCGGTGCAGCACCGCGATCCGGTCGTCGAATCCCCGGAGATGAGCGACGATCGGGTGGTTCGGCACGCGAAAAAGTCTAGGGGGCGTGCCGTCGATATCCGGGAGGTGGTCGCGTGGCGAATTCCCGGTGAACGCGGGTCAGAGCCCGAAACTGCCCGGACCGCGCCTGCGCAGGTACTTCTCGAACTCCGCGGCGATGGCGTCACCGTCGATCTTGGCCATCGTCTCGTTGAGATCGAGCGCCGCGTCGCCACGCTCCTCGAGCGAGCGCACGTACTCGTTGATCTCCTCGTCGCCGACGGTCATCTCGTTGACCGCGGCCTCCCACTCCTCGGCCTGTGTGGGCAGCTCACCGAGCGGAACCTCGATGTCGAGGACGTCCTCGACCCGGTGCAGCAGCGCGATGGTGGCCTTCGGGTTCGGCGGCTGCGACACGTAGTGCGGCACCGCCGCCCAGAACGACACCGCAGGCACCCCGGCCTTGACACACATGTCCTGCAGCACCCCGGTGATCCCGGTCGGGCCCTCGTAGCGGGTCTGCTCCAGGGCGAACCGCTCGGCGGCCTCGGGGCTGTAGGCCGAGCCGGTCACCGGCACCGGACGTGTGTGCGGCGTGTCGGCGAGCAACGCGCCGAGGATGACGACTGTCTCCACACCGAGTTGCTCGATGAACTCGAGCAGGTCGTTGCAGAAGCTGCGCCAGCGCATGTTGGGTTCGATCCCGCGCAGCAGGACGACATCGCGATCGCTCCCGGGGGGCGAGCACACCGACAACATGGTCGAGGGCCACTGGATCTCCCTGGTCACCCCGTCCACCTGGCGCACCGTCGGGCGGTTCACCTGGTAGTCGTAGTAGTCCTCGGAATCGAGTTCGGCGAGCGGCTCGGCGTCCCAGATCAACTCCAGATGTTCGACCGCGCCACTGGCGGCGTCACCGGCGTCGTTCCAGCCCTCGAAGGCCGCGACCAGCACGGGATTGCGCAACGTCGGCAGTTCCGTCTCGGGGGTTTCACTGGCATCCACCCGGTCAGCCTAGTGTCTTCGGCGAATTGTTTTGCGGTGACCGGCGCTGTTGCGTGTTTCCCGTGCGGGCTGTGTCCGGCGCCACTCGAATCACCCGCAGTGGTCTTATGCGTCGGGGCCGCCCATTAGTCTTGAATCATGTCTGCGTCCTTGCCCACCGGGTTCGATACCACGCTCCTCGATACGCTCCGACGGCGTGTCGTCATCGGCGACGGTGCGATGGGCACGATGTTGCAGGCCGCGGATCTGTCGCTCGACGATTTCCGTGGCCTCGAAGGATGCAACGAGATCCTCAACGACACCCGCCCCGACGTGCTGCGCGCGATCCACCGCGCGTACTTCGAAGCCGGCGCGGATGCGGTGGAGACCAACACCTTCGGCTGCAACCTGCCCAACCTGGCCGACTACGACATCGCCGACCGGATCCGCGATCTGTCCGAGCGCGGCACCCGGCTGGCCCGTGAGGTCGCCGACGAGATGGGCCCGTCCGCCGACGGCACCCCGCGCTATGTGCTGGGCTCGATGGGACCGGGCACCAAGCTGCCGACGCTGGGGCACGCGCCGTTCGTCTCGCTGCGCGACGCCTACACCGAGGCCGCCCTGGGCATGCTCGACGGTGGCGCCGACGCCATCCTCATCGAGACCTGCCAGGACCTGCTGCAGGTCAAGGCCGCGATCACCGGCAGCAGGCGGGCCATGGCGGCCGCGGGCCGCCGGATCCCGATCATCACCCACGTCACCGTGGAGACCACCGGCACCATGCTGGTCGGTAGCGAGATCGGCGCCGCGCTGACCGCGCTCGAACCGCTCGGCATCGACATGATCGGCCTGAACTGCGCGACCGGCCCCGACGAGATGAGCGAGCACCTGCGCCACCTGTCGCGACACGCGCAGATTCCCGTCTCGGTGATGCCGAACGCGGGTCTGCCGGTGCTCGGCGCGAACGGCGCGGAGTACCCGCTGACCCCGGAGGAGCTGGCGGTCGCGATGAGCGGCTTCGTCTCCGAGTTCGGGCTCTCGCTGGTGGGTGGCTGCTGTGGCACCACCCCCGAGCACATCCGCCAGGTCGCCGAGGCGGTGCGCGCGGTCGAGACCACGCTGCCGCCGATCGAGGCGCGCCGCACGCCCGCCCACGAGCCTGCCGTGTCGAGCATGTACACCGCGGTCCCGTTCGAGCAGGACGCCTCGATCCTGATGATCGGTGAGCGCACGAATGCCAACGGCTCCAAGGCCTTCCGGGACGCGATGCTGGCCGAGGACTGGCAGCGCTGCCTCGAGATCGCCAAGGACCAGACCCGCGACGGCGCGCACATGCTCGACCTGTGCGTCGACTACGTCGGCCGCGACGGCACCAAGGACATGAACGAGCTCGCTTCGCGCCTGGCCACGTCCTCGACCCTGCCGATCATGCTCGACTCCACCGAACCGCCGGTGCTGCAGGCCGGTCTCGAGCACCTGGGTGGCCGCTGCGCGGTGAACTCGGTGAACTACGAGGACGGCGCCGGCCCGGATTCGCGCTTCCAGCAGATCATGCGGCTGGTCTCCGAGCACGGTGCCGCCGTGGTCGCGCTGACCATCGACGAGGAGGGCCAGGCCCGCACCGCCGAGACCAAGGTGGCGATCGCCGAGCGGTTGATCTCCGACATCACGACCAACTGGGGTCTGCTGGAGTCCGACATCATCGTCGACACCCTGACCTTCACCCTCGGCACCGGCCAGGAGGAGTCGCGCAAGGACGGCCTCGAGACCATCGAGGCGATCCGCGAGCTCAAGCGCAGGCACCCGCAGGTGCAGACCACCCTCGGCCTGTCCAATATCTCCTTCGGCCTGAACCCGGCCGCCCGCCAGGTGCTGAACTCGGTGTTCATGCACGAATGTGTCGAAGCCGGACTGGATTCGGCGATCGTGCACGCCTCCAAGATCCTGCCGATGAGCCGGATCCCGGAGGAGCAGCGCCAGACCGCCCTGGATCTGATCTACGACCGCCGCGGCGAGGACTACGACCCGCTGCAGAAGCTGATGGCGCTGTTCGAGGGTGTCTCGACCGCGTCGTCGAAGGCCTCCCGGGCCGAGGAACTGGCCGCGCTGCCGCTGTTCGACCGGCTCGAGCGGCGCATCGTCGACGGCGAGCGCAACGGTCTCGACGTCGACCTCGACGAGGCGATGCAGACCGTGCCGCCGCTGCAGATCATCAACGAGACCCTGCTCTCGGGCATGAAGACCGTCGGCGAGCTGTTCGGCTCCGGCCAGATGCAGCTGCCGTTCGTGCTCCAGTCGGCCGAGGTGATGAAGACCGCGGTGGCGCACCTGGAACCGCACATGGAGGCCACCGACGACTCCGGCAAGGGCCGGATCGTGCTCGCCACCGTGAAGGGCGACGTGCACGACATCGGCAAGAACCTGGTCGACATCATCCTGTCCAACAACGGCTACGAGGTGGTCAACCTCGGCATCAAGCAGCCGATCGCCACCATCCTCGACGCCGCGCAGGACAAGAAGGCCGACGTGATCGGCATGTCCGGGCTGCTGGTGAAGTCGACCGTGGTGATGAAGGAGAACCTCGAGGAACTCAACGCCAAGGGTGTCGCCGAACAGTTCCCGGTGCTGCTCGGCGGCGCCGCGCTGACTCGCGCCTACGTGGAGAACGACCTCACCGCCGTCTACGAGGGCGACGTGCACTACGCCCGCGACGCGTTCGAGGGCCTGCGCCTGATGGACGAGATCATGACCGTCAAGCGCGGTGGTGGCCTCGATCCCGACAGCCCCGAGGCGATCGCCGCCAAGGAGAAGGCCGCCGAGCGCAAGGCCCGCCACGAGCGGTCCAAGCGGATCGCCGCCGAGCGCAAGGCCGCCGAGGTGCCGATCGAGGTGCCCGAGCGCTCCGACGTGGCCGCCGATCTGCCCGTGCCGACCCCGCCGTTCTGGGGCACCCGCGTGGTGAAGGGGCTGCCGCTGCAGGAGTATTCGGGCCTGCTCGACGAGCGGGCGCTGTTCCTGGGGCAGTGGGGTCTGCGCGGTCAGCGCAGCGGTGACGGTCCGTCCTACGAGGAGCTGGTGGAGAGCGAGGGCCGCCCGCGGCTGCGGGCCTGGCTCGACCGCCTCGCGACCGAGGGCGTGCTGCAGCACGCCGCGGTGGTCTACGGCTACTTCCCGGCGGTGTCGGAGGGCGACGACGTCATCGTGCTCACCGAGCCCGACGCCGACGCGCCCGAGCGGTACCGGTTCACCTTCCCGCGCCAGCAGCGCGACCGGTTCCTGTGCATCGCCGACTTCATCCGCTCGCGGGAGCGGGCGCGCGAGACCGGCCAGGTCGACGTGCTGCCGTTCCAGCTGGTCACCATGGGCCAGCCGATCGCCGACTTCGCCAACGCGCTGTTCGCGGCCGACAACTACCGCGACTACCTCGAGGTGCACGGAATCGGCGTGCAGCTCACCGAGGCGCTGGCCGAGTACTGGCATCGCCGGGTGCGCGAGGAACTGACGCTGGAGGGCCAGTCGGTCGCCGACGACGATCCCGCCGACATCCAGGACTACTTCAAGCTCGGCTACCGCGGTGCGCGGTACTCCTTCGGCTACGGCGCCTGCCCGGAGCTCGAGGACCGGGCCAAGCTGGTCGATCTGCTCGACGCGGGCCGGGTCGGGGTGACGCTGTCGGAGGAACTGCAACTGCACCCGGAACAGTCGACCGACGCGTTCGTGCTGCTGCATCCGGAGGCGAAATACTTCAACGCCTGAGACACTGGCAGGCGACGGCAGATCGGACCGGTCCCCGCGGGGCCGGTCCGATGCTGTTGTGCCGGTTGTGAGTCTGATCACGAAGCGGCCGGGAGTCCATGGACCGGGGCCCGCGAGGACGAGGGCAAAGCAGTTCAGCACGTAGGATTTTCGGAAGTTTCATCCCGCTGTGGCGCGGAGGGCTGGACGACTCGGCGGTATTGCAGGAGGGGCACACGTTATGACATCGGATCGGTTGATCGCGGGGCGTTATCGACTCACCGACCCGATCGGCACCGGCGCGATGGGAGTCGTGTGGCGCGCCACCGATGTCCGGCTGCGTCGCACCGTCGCGGTGAAGCAACTGCTGCTCGCGCCGGGGCTCACCGGTTCGCAAGCGCTGGAAGCGAAGCTGCGCGCCATGCGCGAGGGTCGCATCGCCGCCCGCCTGCACCATCCGAACGCCATCACCGTCTTCGACGTCGCCGAGGAAGACGGCCAGCCGTGGCTGGTCATGGAGTACATGAACGCGCCCAGCCTCGCGGCGAAGCTGGCGGGCGGGGCGACGCTGCCGCCGCTCGAGGTGGCCGGGATCGGCGCCCAGGCCGCCGCCGCGCTGTCGGCGGCGCACGACGCCGGGATCATGCACCGCGATGTGAAGCCGGCCAACCTGCTCGTCGGCGACGACGGCACCGTCAAGCTCACCGACTTCGGGATCTCGCACGCCACCGGCGATGTCACCGTCACCGCCACGGGTTTCCTGGCGGGCACGCCCGCCTATCTGGCGCCCGAGATCGCCCGCGGCGACGACCCGAAACCCGCCGCCGACGTCTTCGCGCTGGGCTCGACCCTCTACGCCGCCGTCGAGGGCGCCCCGCCGTTCGGCGAGGGTGACAACCCGCTGGCGGTACTGCACGCCGTCGCCAGGGGAGTGGTGCCGGAACCGAAGCAGGCGGGTGCGCTCGGGCCGGTGCTGATGTGGTTGCTGACCGCCTCGGCCGAGCAGCGCCCGACCATGGCCCAGGCGCGCAAGGCGCTCGAAGACGTGGCGGCGGGCCGGGTTCCGGCCCTGCCCGCCACGGCGACGAAGGTGCTCCCGCTGAGTGAGGCGGCCACGACGCTGTTGCCGCAGCCGAGCGCGCCCACCGGCGGCGTGGCGGCGAAGTCCGGCGCGGCGGCGCTGCTGG
>NZ_JBCGFB010000145.1:0-14304 GCF_038752175.1 Nocardia sp. No.11
GGCGCACGCGAGCCGCGGCGCCTGACCGGCGACCCCTCGGGGCCGCGA
Organism: Nocardia sp. No.11; assembly: GCF_038752175.1. Classification (NCBI taxonomy): domain Bacteria; kingdom Bacillati; phylum Actinomycetota; class Actinomycetes; order Mycobacteriales; family Nocardiaceae; genus Nocardia; species Nocardia sp. No.11. Next base: position 49 of record NZ_JBCGFB010000145.1, read on the forward strand.
ACACGCGGCGCCCGCGCCGCATAGACTCAGCCCATGCTTGCCGAACAGGCCGCTCAGGCGATCGCCGAACGTACGGGAGTGCCGCGTCATCGCGTGGCCGTGGTGCTGGGATCGGGGTGGCAGGAGGCAGCCGCCGAGATCGGCGCGCCGCACGCCTCGATCGCCATGCCGGAGCTACCCGGCTTCGGCAAACCCAGCGCGCAGGGCCACGGCGGCATGGTGCATTCGGTCATCGTCGACGACAACAACGTGCTGCTGCTGATGGGCCGTCAGCACCTGTACGAGGGCTACACGCCCCAGCAGGTGGTCCACCCGGTGACGGCGGCGATCGCGGCGGGGGCCGAGATCGTGCTGCTCACCAATGCCGCGGGCGGGATCAGGCCCGGACTGCGGGTCGGTGAGCCGGTTCTCATCGCCGATCACCTCAACCTCACCGCGCGCACGCCGCTGGAAGGCGCCCGCTTCGTCGACCTGGTCGATGCCTGGGACCCCGAACTGCGCGCCCTGGCCAGGGAGATCGACCCCAGCCTGACCGAGGGCGTCTACGCCGGGCTCACCGGCCCGCAGTACGAGACACCCGCCGAGATCCGCATGCTGGCGACGATCGGCGCCGACCTGGTCGGCATGTCGACGGTGCTGGAGGCGATCGAGGCGCGCTCGCGCGGCGCGCGGGTGCTCGGCATCTCGCTGGTCACCAACCTCGCGGCAGGCGTCACCGGTCAGCACCTGTCGCACGCGGAAGTGCTCGCCGAGGGCCAGGCCGCCGCGCCTCGGCTCGGCAAGCTGCTGCGCGGGATCCTGGAGCGCGTGTAGATGTTGCGCTTCGGGACCGCGGGCCTGCGTGGACCGCTGCGCGAGGGCCCGGACGGCATGAACGTGACCACCGTGTCGCGGGCGAGCGCCGGTGTCGCGGCCTGGCTGCGCGAACGGTGCCTGGGCGGCGGCGCGGTCGTCGTCGGGCGCGACGCCCGGCACGGCTCGGCCGAGTTCGCCACCGCGACCGCCGAGATCTTCACGGCCGCGGGCTTTCCCGTGACGCTGCTGCCCGAGCCGGTGCCGACGCCGGTGGTGGCGTTCGCGGTCCGGCAGCTGGGCGCGGTGGCCGGGGTGCAGATCACCGCGTCGCACAACCCGCCCGCCGACAACGGCTACAAGGTGTACCTCGACGGCGGGTCCCAGCTGATCGCGCCCGCCGATACCGAGATCGAGCGGTGCATCGAGGCGGTGGGCGACCCGATCGCGCGCGAGCCGGTCTCCCCGTCCGGCGCGGAACTGGTCGACCGCTACCTCGCGCGCGTCGCCGAACTGCCCGGCGTGCTCGGCGGCGCGCGCGAGCGGGCTCCGGTGCGGATCGCGCTGACCGCGCTGCACGGCGTCGGCGGGGAGCTCGCGGTGCGGGCGCTGGCCGCCGCCGGATTCACCGACGTGCACGTCGTCGACGAGCAGTTCGCCCCCGACCCCGACTTCCCGACCGTCGCATTCCCGAACCCCGAGGAACCCGGCGCGGCCGACCTGCTGCTGGCACTGGCCGAACGGGTGGACGCCGATCTGGCGATCGCGCTCGATCCCGATGCCGATCGCTGCGCCCTCGGCGTGCCCGGCCCCGCCGGCTGGCGCATGCTGCGCGGCGACGAAACAGGTGTGCTGCTGGCCGATTACGTCCTGCGCACCGCCACCGGCGACCCGCTGGTCGCCACCACCCTCGTCTCCTCGCGACTGCTGTCGAAGCTGGCCCCGGCCCGATCGGCCCGCTACGCCGAGACCCTCACCGGCTTCAAATGGCTGGCCAGGGCGGGCGAAGGCCTCGTCTACGCCTACGAGGAAGCCATCGGCCACTGCGTCGACCCGGCCACCGTCCGCGACAAGGACGGCATCTCCGCCGCCGTCGCGGCCGCCGACCTCGTCGCCCTGCTGCAGGCCGAGGGCCGCACCCTCCAGGACGAACTCGATTCCTACGCGGTCGAATTCGGCCTGCACGCGGGCGATCAGGTCTCCCTGCGCCTGCCCGACCAGGCCGCCGCGAGCGCCCTCGCCGCCGCCCTGCGCGCGAACCCGCCCAGCGAGATCGCCGCGACCCCGGTGAAATTCACCGACCAGTCCCAGGTCCGCGGCCGGATGCGCACCGACGCCCTGATCTTCGACGCCGACGACTTCCGCATCGTCGTGCGTCCCTCGGGCACCGAACCGAAACTCAAGTGCTACCTGGAGGTCTTCGCACCCGTAGCGGAGCGCCATCGCCTCCCCGAGGCGAAACGCCGAGCCGAGCATCGCCTCTCGGAGCTGGGCGTGTTCTGCCGGACTCTGGCACAGTAGCCGTGGTGCGATGCTCGCAGTGCGGTGAAACGAAGCTCTACCCCGGCTTTCTCGAAGACTCCGGTGAGTCCTCGCGCGGTGACACCCGATGGATCGAAGGCCCGCTGGAGCACGGGGTGTTCGGCGGCGCGAAACGCATGGGCCGGACCCGGTGGTATGTCGAAGCCTTCCGGTGCGGTAACTGCAACCATCTGGAATTGTTCGCGCGCCCGCGCTCGTGATCACCGGTCAGCGCGGCCCGAACCAGGGCCGCCCACGTCACCGGGTGCCGCGCACCGTCGGATCCTCGAAGACTCCCCGATCCGCCGGTGGCATCTCGGCGATCGGCAGTGGCGATGTTGAGCGGTGGCCGCGCTCGATCGAGCACTGCCGGAACGGCCCCGACGACGAGAGCAGCACGCGGACATGCGGATCCGCGTGATCGAGGAACCACACGCTGAGGCCGAACCCGCCACCCAGCCGCAATTCCTCCCAGGCCTGCCACAGCGCGTCGAGCCGGACCACCGCACCGGCATGCCGCCACCATTCGGGGCACCAGTGCACCTGCTCGCCCGGCCGGTATCCCACGGTGTCACCGACCAGCCCGGCAAAGTACCCCGAGACCCACTCCAGCACATTGGCGTAGACCCGATCGACCGGTTCGTCCCCGCTGCTGTCCGCACTCCCCATAGAGGCAGAATGACACAGATCGGCCGGTCAGTGACAGGATTTCAGCGCGGTCCGAACTGGCGGTCGCCCGCGTCGCCGAGACCGGGGACGATGTAGGCGTTCTCGTTGAGTTTCTCGTCGACGGCGGCGGTGACCAGACGGACCGGCAGGCCGGAGTCGGCCAGGGCGGCAACACCTTCGGGCGCGGAGACGACGCAGACGGCGGTGATGTCGGTGGCGCCGCGGGCGACGAGGAGTTCGAGGGTGTGGCGCATCGAGCCGCCGGTGGCGAGCATCGGATCGAGGACGAACACGGGCAGGCCGCTCAGGTCGGCGGGCAGCGATTCCAGGTAGGGCACCGGCTGATGGGTCTGCTCGTCGCGGGCGATGCCGACGAAACCGACCCGCGCCTGGGGCACGAGATCCGCGGCGGCGTAGACCATGCCGAGCCCGGCACGCAGCACCGGAACCAGCAGCGGCGGCGCGGCCAGCCGCACGCCTTCGGTGACCGCCACCGGCGTGTCGATCGGCTCACGCACGACGGGCGCGTCGCGCAGCGCCTCGTACATGAGAATGCCGGTGAGGTCGCGCAATGCCGTGCGGAACGCGGCGTTGTCGGTACGGGCGTCCCGCATGGTGCTCAGCAGGGTCGCGGCCAGCGGGTGATCGACGGTGTCGGTGCGCATGAAAAAACGATAGGGTCACCAGGCGCTCCGGGTGCGGCTGCTGGGGAAATTTTCGCGGTCGAGGGAACCGAATGCGGCCTCGGTGCGTCCAAGCAAGAGAGTGACGTACTCTGCCCGGGAACTCGAGGATTGGGGGAAGTTCGATGACTAAGATGTCGGCCGATGCGGAGGGCATCGTCGCCTACAGCGCGACCGCCGGGGTCATGTCCACCGACCTGGCGACGGCGGTCGCCGGATCGATCGCCTCGGCCCCCGNGGAGGGCATCGTCGCCTACAGCGCGACCGCCGGGGTCATGTCCACCGACCTGGCGACGGCGGTCGCCGGATCGATCGCCTCGGCCCCCGGCTTGCTCGGCCCGATCATGGGCCTGATCGGCGGCGATTTCGTCGCCGCGTACTCGGCGGCGCACGCCGGCCATGTGGCCGCGATCGGCCAGCTCTCGGCGGTCATGGCGAGTATGAGCGCGGCGACCGCGAGCGCGGCGACCACCCTCGTCGACACCGACGCCGACTTCGCGGGCGGGCTCGGCTCGGCGGGCGAGATCGGCACCGAGGCATGATCGACCTCAGCGGACTGGCCCAGCCCCTGCTGGATCTGCTGTCCAGCTTCGGCACCGGGGTGCTGGGCACCGGCGGCGCGTCCGACGGGCTGCGGTCCACCTCGACCAACCTCGACCAGATCTACGAGCTCGGCCGCAACAGCATCAACAACGTGAACACCGCGTGGGACGGCATGGCGGTCGACGCCGCCACCTCCAAGGCGCTGCGCGTGCAGACCTCCTCGGCCACCCTGTCCGACACCGGCAACGAGATGGCGACGGTCGTCGACCAGGCCGCGGCCTATGTCGAGACCGGGCAGAAGGATCTCGACACCATCGTCAATTCCTTCCTCGCCGACGTGTCGGCGCTCAGCCCCACCCTGGCCACCCCCGCGGGCCTGGTGGCCGTGGTGAGCTCGGCGATCGACCACATCGGTCAGGGTCTCGGCGTCGTCAGCCGGGTGGAGGAGGAGCTGGGCACGCAGACCGCGGCGATCCAGGAGCTCACCCCGGCGCCGTCGAGCACGTCGCTGGCGAGCACGTCCTCGGGCATCTCCAGCCTCGCGTCCTCGGCGTCGAGCCTGCTGTCGGGCACCGGCGGTTCGGTGCTCAGCGCCGTGTCCTCGGGCCTGTCGAGCGCGCTGAGCGGTACCTCCAGCAGCTCGAAGTCGACCACCACCGGCACCACGACGAACAACGGCAGCAAGACCTCCACCGGGTCGTCGTCGGGCTCCTCGACCGGGTCGACCGGCACCGGCGTCAAGATCACCCTGCCCGACGGCAGCACCGTCGAGGCGCCCAACGAGGAGGCCGCGACGGCGGTGCGCTCGGCGATCAGCGCCGTCGGCACCCCGTACGTCTGGGGCGGCAACAGCCCGGGCTCCGGCATCGACTGCAGCGGCCTGACCCAGTACGCCTACGGCGAGGCAGGGGTCGAGCTGCCCCGGCTCGCACAGGAACAGCACATCGGACATCCTCAGGTATCCCCCGGTGACCTGATGCCGGGCGATCTGGCCGTATGGGACGGTCACGTCGCCATGGTGGTCGGCAACGGGCAGCTCGTCGAGGCAGGCGATCCCGTCTCGATCAGTTCCATCCGAACGGAGAACAGTGGCATGGAGTTCTACGGCTTCTACAGGCCTACCGCATGACCGGCACGCCGATCCCCGAGGTTCCCAATGTGGAGTCCGCGGTCAGCACCAACCGGTCCGGCACCATCTCGGTCCGCGCGACCAGCATGGGCCTGCCGATCGCGATCAAGTTCGAACGCAGCGAGTACCAGTACGGCGCCCAGGCGCTCGCCGATGAGATCCTGCGTCTGACCAGGCGCTCGACCATCGCCGCCGCGGCCCGCCTGCGCGAGATCTACAGCGAGCAGGCCGAGATCCCCGATCACCTGCTGGACCGGATGAACCTGCCCACCCGGCGCCAGGCGGTCGACGAGCTCGATCGCATCGACGACGCCGACACCGGTCAGACGAGTTGGATGAGGCCACTGTGAGCGCGGAAATGGATGCCCTGGTCGCCGGGGTGACCGGAAAACTCGAGGCGCTGGAGGCGGCGCTGTACGGGTTGAAGCAGGTCAACGGGCGATTCACCACCGAAGACGGACTCGTCACCGCCGAGGTCAACAGCGACGGCGCACTGGTCGCGCTGTCGCTGGACGAGGGGATCACCGCGCTGGCGCCCACCGAGGCCGCGCAGCTCATCCTGACGGCGTGCATGCAGGCCACCGAGACCGCCGGCGCGGCTCGTTCCAACATCATTGCGACACTGAACGAATCGCTCACCGGGTCCGCGCCGCAGGGGTCGGAGCAATTAGCACCCGGGCCGGATAGTGCCCGGCGCTGAAGGTCGATAGGCTTCGCGTCATGGCTTCTGGAGACATCGTCCCGATCGAGCTCGGTCTGACCGATGGCGATCTCGTCACCCTGTGGGCACCGCGCTGGCGCGACGGTGACGACGAGTGGGAGGCGTTCCTCGGTCACGAGGACGACCTCTACGGATTCGAGTCCGTTGCGGAGCTGGCGGCGTTCATCCGCACCAACTCCGACAACGATCTCGTCGACCACCCGTCCTGGGCGATCATCGCTGGTCTCTCGGCCGCCGAGCTGGAGCCGGAGGAGAACTTCAGCTTCGATCTGGTCGCCGTGCCCGAGCTGGCGGCGGGCGACCCGGACGTCGATGTCGTCGGCGAGCTCGAGGACACCCTGGCGATGGTGCGCAACATCGGCGAGGTGTGCGAGCTCGACGTGGTGACCAAGTTCTTCGGGTCCAACCCGGTACTCGGCGCGCTGGCCAGCGGGGCGAGCACCTTCGTCGGCCGCGACGGCGAGGAGCTGTGGGACCAGGTCGGCGCGGCCATCGTCAAGGGCTGGGACGACGTGCTCGACGCGATCGACGGTGTCGTCAGCACCCCCGAGGTCGACGCGGCCGCGGTCGCCGTCGCCGAGGCCGAGCTGTTGGCCGCCGAGGAGAACGAGGTCGACGCCGACGACGTGGCCGAGGAGGACGAGGAGTTCGAGAGCGTCGACCTCGCCGCCGAGGACGACGACGAAGAGGACGACGACGAGGACGATTCCTTCTGGCACGAGGTCGGCATCGACCCGGTCAAGATCGTCACCTCCGACGGCGAGCACTTCACCCTGCGCTGCTACCTCGACGACGAGCCGATCTTCCTCGGTGACGGCCGCACCATCACCGTGTTCGGTTCCGAGCGCGCGCTGGCCCGCTACCTGGCCGACGACCACGAGCACGAGCTGGCCCGGGTCTCCACCTTCGCCGAGGTGCAGACCGCGGCGGTGGACGGTTCGCTCGAGGTCGAGGTGACCGACGAGAACGTCTACGTGCTCACCGGTCTGGTCGACGACCTGGCCGAGGGCCCGGAAGCGGTCGATATCGAACAGCTCGACCTGGCCGTCGAACTGTTCAGCGACGCCGCCGACTACGCCGACGACGACAGCGTGGATCAGGCGCTGGCACAGTCGAATCCGCTCGGCTGGTACGTCTCCTACCTGCTGAACCCGGACCCCAACCGGATGACGCCGAACCCGCCGTTCGCCGCGGAGGCCCAGCAGTTCCGCGACCTGCAGCGCGCCTTCGAAGCGCGGCTCACCCAGGAATAGCGCCCGACGACACAGGGGCGGGGCCGATACCGCACCGCCCCAGTTCGCGTTTCACCCGAGCAGTACCGCGTAGCCCGGTTTGATCACTTCGTCGATGATCTTCAGCCGATCGGGGAACGGGATGAACGCCGACTTCATGGCGTTGATGGTGAAGCGCTCCAGGTCGGACCAGCCGTAGCCGAAGGTTTCCACCAGCTTGAGCATCTCCGCGCTCATCGTGGTGTCGCTCATCAGCCGGTTGTCGGTGTTGACGGTGACCCGGAAGCGCAGCCGCGCGAGCAGGTCGAACGGATGCTTGTCCAGCGAGGGCACCGCGCCGGTCTGCACATTCGACGACGGACACAGTTCCAGCGGGACGCGCATGTCGCGCACATAGTTGGCGACCAGGCCGAGTTGGGCGTCCTCGATATCGCCGGGCACGGTGATGTCGTCGGTGATGCGCACGCCGTGGCCGAGCCGATCGCAGCCGCAGAAGGCCAGCGCCTCGTGGATCGACGGCAATCCGAACGCCTCACCCGCGTGAATCGTGAAGTGCGCGTGGTTGGCTCGCAGATACTCGAAGGCGTCGAGATGGCGGGTGGGCGGGAAGCCCGCCTCGGCGCCCGCGATGTCGAAGCCACCGACCCCGCGATCGCGGAAGCGCACGGTGAGCTCGGCGATCTCCCGGGATCTGGCCGCGTGCCGCATCGCGGTGAGCAGACAGGTCACCCGGATGACCTCGCCCCGCTCGGCCGCGATCGCCTCGCCCTCGCGGAATCCGGCGATGGTGTGCTCCACGACCTCGTCGAGCGTGAGGCCCTTCTCCAGGTGCTGTTCGGGCGCGAACCGCACCTCGGCGTAGACCACGCCGTCGGCGGCGAGATCGATCGCGCACTCGCGGGCGACCCGCCGCAACCCCTCCGGGGTCTGCATCACGGCGACCGTGTGGGCGAAGGTCTCCAGGTATCGCTCCAGCGATCCGCTGTCGGCGGCATCGCGGAACCACGCCCCGAGACTCTCGGCATCGTCGGCGGGTAATTCGTCATAGCCGCAGTCCGCGGCCAGCTCTAGCACCGTCTCGGGCCGCAGACCACCGTCGAGGTGATCGTGCAGCAAGGCCTTCGGTGCGCGTCGGATCGAAGCAAGGTCTAGGGGCGCCGGTCCAGTCATGTTTAGACGGTAGCCGCATGCGCCGATCCCGGCAGCGAACTTCCCGCGTGGCAACCGTCTCGTTGAATATCCGACCCGCGACGGACTATTGCGGGTCACCTGAGTCCGCCGGTTCGGTCGCCGATGGTGCGGTGTCTCAGCCGGACGGTGCCGCGGGCTCGCGCACCGTGTGCCCGGCCCGAAACCGGCGTTCGGTACCCGGCAGTGCGGCGGTGACCAGCATGAACAAGAACAACACGAGCAGCGGCAACGCCAACAGGGGCAGTTCGAGCCCGCCGCAGATGATCGTCGCCACCATCCCCAGCAAAGCGCCGATGATCACCGACGTCCGCCCCCGGAACTGGTCGTCAGCCGATCCGGCCGAGGACCAGGTCCCCCGGCTTCGCCTCGGAGTCCGGTTCGACCGCCACCGCGTCCACGAGAGCGGCCAGAGCGCCGGCGAAGGCCTCCGGTGTCTCGGTGTGCAAGGTGAGCAGCGGTTGGCCCGCGACCACCGCGTCACCCGGCTTGGCGTGCATCTCGATCCCGGCGCCCGCCTGCACCTGTTCACCCTGACGCGCGCGACCGGCACCGAGCCGCCAGGCGGCGGTGCCGACGCCCATCGCGTCGAGCCGGGTGAGGATGCCGCTCGATTCGGCCCGGACGACCTCGGTGTGGCGCGCCACCGGCAGCGGTGCGTCGGGGTCGCCGCCCTGCGCCTGGATCATCGCGCGCCACTGGTCCATGGCCCTGCCGTCGGCGAGCACGTCGGCCGGGTCGATGTGCAGGCCGGCCTGGGCGACCATCTCGCGGGCCAGCGTCAGCGTCAGTTCGACCACATCGGCGGGTCCACCGCCGGCGAGCACCTCCACCGACTCCGCGACCTCGAGCGCATTGCCCGCCGTCCGGCCGAGCGGGGTGTCCATCGCGGTGAGCAGCGCAACCGTGTTCACGCCCGCGTCCCGACCGAGCTCGACCATCACGGTGGCCAGCTCGCGCGCGTCGTCGAGGGTCTTGAGGAACGCGCCGGAGCCGACTTTCACGTCCAGGACCAGCGCCGCGGTCCCTTCCGCGATCTTCTTGCTCATGATCGAACTCGCGATCAGCGGGATCGACTCGACCGTGCCGGTGACATCGCGCAGCGCGTAGAGGCGCTTGTCGGCCGGGGCCAGGTCGGCGCCCGCCGCGCACACCACCGCGCCGATCGCGGGATCGGCCAGGATTTCGCGCATCCGCGGCACGGTGACATCGGCCCGCCAGCCGGGGATCGACTCGAGTTTGTCCAGCGTGCCGCCGGTGTGGCCGAGTCCGCGACCCGACAGCTGCGGCACGGCGGCACCGCAGGCCGCCACCAGCGGGGCCAGCGGCAGCGTGATCTTGTCGCCGACCCCGCCGGTCGAATGCTTGTCGACGGTGGGCCGGGGCAGGTCGGTGAAGTCCAGCCGGCTGCCCGAGCCGATCATCGCCGCCGTCCAGCGGGCGGTCTCGCGCCGGGTCATCCCCCGCCACACGATCGCCATGGCCAGCGCCGACATCTGTTCGTCGGCCACGATTCCCCGGGTGAACCCGTCGACCACCCAGTCGATCTGTGCGTCGGACAGCTCCCCGCCGTCGCGTTTGGTAGTGATGACCGATACCGCGCTGTGGCCGCCGCTCCGCGTTTCCTGGCCGGACGCAGGCGCGGACGGACTCACGTCGGCGACCGGCGGCAGGTGGGTGGAGCGTTCGTTCGTCCCCGACGAGTTACCCATGTGCCCACTAAATCAGTGGTGACGGGCCTTTGCCAGTCCGACCGGCCGCCAGATCGTCCGGCCCGAACGCGTAGGGCAGCAGTTCGCTCAGCCGCTTGGGCCCTTCGGTGTGGTCGACGAGCAACTCCGCGCCGCCGTGCTCGAACAACAGCTGCCGGCAGCGTCCGCACGGCATCAGGATTTCGCCCCGGGAATCGGTCACCGAGACGGCTACAAGGCGTCCCCCACCCGAAGCGAATAAGTTACCGACGAGTACACATTCGGCACACAGGGTTAGCCCATATGAGACATTTTCCACATTGCAACCGCTCACAATTCCACCGGCCGCCGTGAGAGCCGCGGCACCCACCGGGAATCCCGAGTACGGGGCATACGCCGACCTCATAGCGCGAATTGCCATGTCATGCAAGGTATTCCAGTCGATTTCAGGCATCGCGAACCTCCAGCCGATCCCGCCGAACGCGTCGACAATCGGGCCTCCGCACCAGTATCCGGCATGGAGAAAGGTAAACCTAACTCGGCTGATTCGCACGCAACGCACGGCACGCCGAATTAGTTCCGCGAAACAGAGAGGATTAGAGTCAGCCGAAGATCGGTTCAGGTTCCCGGCGGCGGGCCAGCGCTCGCGAACACAGCGCAGCCACCTGGGCATTTGCCTCTCCACGCACGCCGGCGTCGGATCTGTGACCGGGTCCATCAACGACGTTGGAGGCACCGCACTCTATGACCACGATAGAAGCTCCGGCTCCGGCCCAGCCGAAGCGGAAGACGCTGTACCGCGGCGACCCTGGCATGTGGTCCTGGGCGCTGCACCGGATCACCGGTGTCACGATCTTCTTCTTCCTCTTCGTGCACGTGCTGGACACGGCATTGGTCCGGGTCAACCCGGATACCTATGACCACGCGATCGAGCTGTACAAGAACCCGCTGGTCGCGCTCATGGAGATGGGCCTCGTCGTCTGCGTGCTGTTCCACGCTCTCAACGGCGTCCGCGTGATCCTGGTCGACTTCTGGTCGCAGGGTCCGCGCTTCCAGAAGCAGATGCTGTGGATCGTGCTGACCATCTGGGTTCTGGTCTCCGCCGCCGGCGTCGGCCGCCAGTTCTTCTACCTGCTGACGGAGCACTGATATGTCTGCACCTGTCCTCGGCAAGTCCTACGACCGCCCGGCCAGCCTCGACGCTCCCCGCTCCCCCCGGGCCAAGTCGAGCAGCAATTTCGAGAAGTACGCGTGGATGTTCATGCGGTTCTCCGGCCTGCTGCTGATCGTGCTGGTGCTCGGCCACATGTTCATCATGCTGATGATCGACGGTGGCGTGAAGCGCCTGAACTTCGCCTTCGTGGCCGGTCGCTGGTCCAGCCCGTTCTGGCAGTTCTGGGACCTGGCCATGCTCTGGCTGGCACAGCTGCACGGCGGCAACGGTCTGCGGACCGTCATCGATGACTACTCCCGCAAGGACTCCACCCGGTTCTGGCTCAAGACCATCCTCGTGGTCTCGATGATCCTGGTGATGAGCGTCGGCACGTACGTCATCTTCACCTTCGACCCCAACATCACCGGTTAGGAACAGGCCACCTCGCATGAGTGAATCCCGTCCGATTCAGGAGCATCGCTACGACGTCGTCATCGTCGGCGCCGGTGGCGCGGGTATGCGCGCGGCGATCGAGGCCGGTCCCCGGGCTCGCACCGCGGTCCTGACCAAGCTGTACCCGACCCGCAGCCACACCGGCGCGGCCCAGGGTGGCATGTGCGCCGCGCTGGCCAACGTCGAAGAAGACAACTGGGAATGGCACACCTTCGACACCGTCAAGGGTGGTGACTACCTGGTCGACCAGGACGCCGCGGAGATCATGGCCAAGGAGGCCATCGACGCGGTGATGGACCTGGAGAAGATGGGCCTGCCGTTCAACCGCACGCCCGAGGGCAAGATCGACCAGCGCCGTTTCGGTGGCCACACCCGTGACCACGGCAAGGCGCCCGTGCGTCGCGCGTGTTATGCCGCCGACCGCACCGGTCACATGATCCTGCAGACGCTGTACCAGAACTGCGTCAAGCACGACGTCGAGTTCTACAACGAGTTCTACGTGCTCGACCTGGTGATGACCGACACCGAGCGTGGCCCCGTCGCCACCGGCGTCGTCGCCTACGAGCTGGCCACCGGCGAGATCCACGTCTTCCACGCGAAGTCGATCGTGTTCGCCACCGGCGGCTCGGGCCGCATGTACAAGACCACCTCGAACGCGCACACGCTGACCGGTGACGGCATGGCGATCGTGTTCCGCAAGGGCCTGCCGCTCGAGGACATGGAGTTCCACCAGTTCCACCCGACAGGCCTCGCCGGCCTGGGCATCCTCATCTCCGAGGCGGTTCGTGGTGAGGGTGGCATCCTGCGCAACGCCTCCGGTGAACGCTTCATGGAGCGCTACGCCCCCACCATCAAGGACCTCGCGCCGCGTGACATCGTCGCCCGCTCGATGGTGCTCGAGGTGCTGGAAGGCCGGGGCGCCGGGCCGAACAAGGACTACGTCTACATCGACGTGACCCACCTCGGCGAGGACGTGCTCGAGGAGAAGCTCCCCGACATCACCGAGTTCGCGCGCACCTACCTGGGCGTCGACCCGGTCAAGGAGCTCGTGCCGGTCATGCCGACCTGCCACTACGTGATGGGCGGTATCCCCACCCGCATCCGTGGCGAGGTGCTGCGCAACAACACCGACGTGGTCCCCGGCCTCTACGCCGCCGGTGAGTGCGCGTGTGTGTCCGTGCACGGCGCCAACCGGCTGGGCACCAACTCGCTGCTCGACATCAACGTGTTCGGCCGTCGCGCCGGCATCGCGGCCGCCGAGTACGCCCAGCGCACCGAGTTCGTCGAGATGCCGGAGAACCCGGCGCAGATGGTGCAGGACTGGCTGACGCTGATCCTGTCCGACCACGGCAACGAGCGCGTGGCCGACATCCGCACCGAGCTGCAGTACACGATGGACATGAACGCCGCCGTGTTCCGCACCGAGGACACCCTCAAGCAGGCCCTCACCGACATCCACGCGCTCAAGGAGCGCTACACCCGGATCACAGTGCAGGACAAGGGCAAGCGCTACAACAGCGACCTGCTCGAGGCCGTCGAGCTGGGCTTCCTGCTCGAGCTGGCCGAGGTCACCGTCGTCGGCGCGCTCAACCGCAAGGAATCGCGGGGCGGCCACGCCCGCGAGGACTACCCGGACCGCGACGACGTCAACTTCATGCGGCACACGATGGCTTACAAGGAGGGTCCGGAGCTCATCTCCGAGATCCGCCTCGACTTCAAGCCGGTGGTGCAGACCCGCTACGAGCCGATGGAGCGTAAGTACTGATGACTGCTGTAGCCGAACCCACCACGCAGAAGCCGGCGCCCGTTCCCGAGGGCTCGGTCATGGTCACCGTCAAGGTGGCCCGGTTCAGCACCGAGAACGACAAGGGCGCGTACTGGGATTCGTTCCAGGTGCCGGTTCTGCCGACCGACCGTTTCCTCAACGTGCTGATCTACATCAAGTCCTACCTGGACGGCACCCTCACCTTCCGGCGTTCCTGCGCCCACGGTGTGTGCGGTTCGGACGCGATGCGGATCAACGGTGTGAACCGGCTGGCCTGCAAGGTGCTGATGAAGGACCTGCTGCCCAAGGGCAACAAGACCCTCACCATGACCGTCGAGCCGATCCGCGGCCTGCCCGTGGAGAAGGACCTCGTGGTCGACATGGAGCCGTTCTTCGACGCGTTCCGTGCCGTCAAGCCGTACCTGATCACCTCGGGTAACGAGCCCACCCGCGAGCGCATCCAGTCCCAGCACGACCGTGCCCGCTTCGACGACACCACCAAGTGCATCCTGTGCGCCTGCTGCACCACCTCCTGCCCCGTGTACTGGAGCGACGGCAGCTACTTCGGCCCGGCCGCGATCGTGAACGCCCACCGCTTCATCTTCGACAGCCGTGACGAAGGCGCCCGCGAGCGTCTCGACATCCTCAACGACGTCGAGGGCGTGTGGCGCTGCCGCACCACCTTCAACTGCACCGACGCGTGCCCCCGTGGCATC
>NZ_JBCGFB010000146.1:0-13802 GCF_038752175.1 Nocardia sp. No.11
GTCGAGCAGCTCAACGAGCAGCTGACCACGGCGTTGGATCCGTCGATCCCGAACGAGCAGAAGCTGGATTTCGTGCAGGGTGGTTCGGCGGATCCGGAGTTGCCGAACCGGTTGGCGCAGGCGGCCAAGGATGCCAATGTGCAGGTGCAGGTCACGGAGGTGACCTCGTTCGGTGACAGTGTGAACGCGAAGGCGAATTTCACGCTCAACGGTCAGACCAATGTGGTGGATGTGCCGTTCGTGGCCGAGGACGGTAAGTGGAAGGTCCAGAAGACCTGGGCGTGCGGGATGCTGACCAATCTGGGGCAGCAGTCGGTCGCCTGCGCCTGAGCGCGGGAACCGAGAGCCCCGGCCGGACTACCGGCCGGGGCTTTGCGCTGTCCGGGGAAAGTCGCAGGGCGACAGCGTGTTACGGGCCGACCCGCAGCGCCGCCCGGTCGGGGTGGTCCCAGCGCACCGTCCAGGTGGCGGTCTCGGGCTGTTCGGCGGCGTGATCGCGCAGGGCGGGCAGTGTCCACTGCTCCGCGGGCGGCGTGCGGCGCAGCGCCGCCTGCTCGCTCAGCTCCAGCCGCACGGTGAGATCGAATTCCAGGCCGCGGCCCAGCAGCATCGGCCCGGCCAGTACCAGCACCAGATCGGCCTGCGCCGGGCGCAGGGCGGCCCTGGCCGACCGATCGCGGGCCTCGTCCCAGAGCGCGGGCAGCCAGCGACCGTTCGCCCGGAGCGCGTCGAGGAGCTCGCGGCGGACCGCGTCGTAGTCGAACCAGGCTGTGCGATAAGACCATGCGTCGTCGCGGCCGTATTCCATGCGCAGCGAGGCCGGGCGGACGAAATCGTGCAGCGCGACCACCTCGGCCGAGCGTCCCCGTTCGGTGAGCGTGGCGGCGATCCGGCGGGCCAGCTCGACCGGTGCCGCCGCGTCGGCGCCATCGACGGCGAGCACGCGCCGCCCCGGCAGCGTGGCCACCCGGTCGGCGACGAGTCCCGCCACGGCGGTGGGGGAGGTGGGCGTGAACGACGGCACGGCACTATCACAGCAAATTCCGGGGCCCGGTGCCGAGCCGGACAGACCAGACGGTCGGCGACGGGATAATCTCGAGCGCATGGCGACTATCGAAGAGGCGCTCGAGATCGAGCAGCTGGAACGGGACATCTTCCGTGGTGCGGCCACCGAATCCCAGCTGACGCGCACCTTCGGCGGTCAGGTCGCGGGCCGGGCGCTGGTCTCGGCGGTGCGCACCGTCGACCCCGCCTTCCAGGTGCACTCGTTGCACGGCTACTTCCTGCGACCGGGCAATCCGGAGGAACCCACCGTCTACCTGGTCGAACGCATCCGTGACGGACGGTCCTTCTGCACCCGCCGGGTCACCGGCGTGCAGGACGGGCAGGCGATCTTCACGATGTCGGCCTCGTTCCACCGCGGTGACGAGGGGCCCGAGCACCAGGACGTGATGCCGACGGTGGAGGGCCCCGACGAGCTGCCCGATGCCAGCGTCACCATGAGTCCCGAGCGGCTGTGGGCGATGCGGGAGTGGGAGCACTGGGACATCCGCACGGTCCCGTCCGAGCAGGTCGCCCAGCGCGAGGGCTATGTCTCCCAGCAGCAGGTGTGGTTCCGGTACCGCCACAAGCTGCCCGACGACCCGCTGTTCCACGTCTGCACCCTCGCCTACATGAGCGATATGACGCTGCTCGGCTCGTCCAAGGTGGCCCATCCCGGCGAACCCACCCAGGACGCCTCGCTCGACCACGCCATGTGGTTCCTGCGCCCGTTCCGCGCCGACGAATGGCTGCTCTACGACCAGTCCTCGCCCTCGGCGGGCTTCGGCCGCGCGCTGACCGGCGGCAAGATCTGGGACCGCGAGGGCAACCTCGTCGCCGCGGTCGTCCAGGAGGGTCTGATCCGGACCCCGCGCCACAAGTAGGCCGGGGTCTCAGCGCACCTGCACACGCAGGTGACACACCACGGTGTCGGTCATCCTGCGCAGGACCCGCTCGAGCTCGTCGCTGCGGTGGCTGGGCACGACACGGTTCCAGCCCGAGGGCGGATCGACCTCGGCGATGACGACGACCTTGCGCCTGCCCGCGAAATGCGCGCGCACGTAGGCGGCGACGGGTCCGCCGACGGTCGCGTCGCTGTCCTCGAGCAGGACCAGGCGCACCTCGGGATGCCACGCCTCCCACGCCGCGGCGAACGCGGCCGTCGACTCACCCGGTAGGCAGACATGCACCGCGGTCACGTCGTCACCGATCGACAGGGCCGCCGACAGCGCCTCCCGGCTGAGCTCACACACCTCGGCGATCGGCACGATGATCGCGGTGCCCGTGCGGCGCGGCCGCGCGGGCAGGACGCCGACCACGCCCCGAGAGTGCTCGATCTTGGTGTAGGTGTGTCGGATTCGCTCCATGCCGAGCATCAGCGCGGGCAGGACCAGCACGATCAGCCAGGCGCCCTCGGTGAGCTTCATCGCGGTGGTGACCACAGCGGCGACGAAGGTCAGCAGCGCGCCGAAGCCGTTGAGCGCGAGCCGCCATCGCCAGCCGTCGGACCTGATCTGCCACCAGTGCCGGACCATGCCGGTCTGGGCGATGGTGAAGCCGACGAACACGCCGATCGCGAACAGCGGCACCAGCGCGTTCATCTCGCCCCCGGCGGCCACCAGCAGCACCGCGGCGCTCACGCCGAGGGTCAGCACGCCGTAGCGATACACCTGACGCGGGGTGGCGACGGCGAAACGGTGTGGCAGGCAGTTGTCGTCGGCGAGCAGCCGGGTCAGCGTCGGCAGGCCGCCGTAGGAGGTGTTGGCCGCCAGCGCCAGCAGTACCACCGTCGCGAACTGCACGACGTAGTAGCCGACGTCGTGCCCCAGCGCCGCCTCCGTGAGCTGCGAGAGCACGGTGGTGCCCGCGATCGGCCGCAGCGAGAACTTCTCGATCAGGACAGCCAGACCGATCAGCATCGTCCCGAGCAGCAGGCCCAGCGCGACCTCGGCCCGCTGGGCGCGCCGCACCCGGGGTTCCTGGAAGCTCGGCACCGCATTGGCGATCGCCTCCACACCGGTCAGCGCCGCGCACCCGCTGGAGAACGCCTTGAGCACCAGCAGCACGCCGACGGTGTGGATATCGCTCACCGCCGCCGTCCCGGCGGTGACGGCGGCGGGTTCGGAGCGCAGCAGCCCGCCGATGATCACCGCGAAGATGCCGGCGACGAACACCGCCGTCGGCACCATGAACGCGCGGGCACTCTCGGTGATACCGAGCAGATTCAGTGCGGTGATACCGACCAGCACCGCCAGGCAGATCCACACCGCGTACCCGTGCAGCGCGGGAAACGCCGAGGTCAGCGCGGCGACGCCGGCAGCGAGGGAGACGGCGACATTCAGCACGTAGTCGACGATCAGCGCGGCCGCCGCCAGCAGGCCGGCGCGATGCCCGAGGTGGCGTTCGGCCACCGCGTAGGCGCCGCCGCCGTCGGGGAACGCCGCGATGACCTGGCGGTAGGACGCGATGAGGACCGCGAGCAGCGCCGCGATGGCCAGCGTGACCGGCAGGGTCATGCCGAGGCCGAGGCCACCCGCGGTCGCCAGCACCAGCACGATCGCCTCGGGACCGTAGGAGACCGACGCCATCGCGTCCAGGGACAGCCCGGCCAGGCCGGTGGAGACGGTGAGCCCGCGTCGGCGCGAGACGAACGGCGCAGGTCCGGAGCTCCCGCGCGGCAGTAGTGCGATCACCCTTGTGAGTGTCGGGCCGAACCGCCGGAACCTACCCCGGCGTTGACACAACCTTGACGGCGACCGTGAGCGGGCGCACATCGGACCGGCTCGTAAGCTCAGCGCCTGTGAACGCATCCTCCGCTGCCGCCCGGCCGACCATCGGCGTCCTCGCGCTCCAGGGTGACGTGCGCGAACACGTTGCCGCGCTGGAGCACTGTGGCGCCGACGCGGTGCTGGTGCGGCGCGAATCGGAGCTGGCTGCCGTCGACGGGCTGGTGCTGCCCGGCGGCGAGTCGACCGCGATCTCCAAGCTGCTGCAGGCCTTCGATCTGCTCGAGCCGCTGCGCGCCCGGCTGCGCGACGGGCTGCCCGCCTTCGGCTCCTGCGCGGGCATGATCCTGCTGGCCTCGGAGGTGCTCGACACCAGGCCCGACGCCCAGCACCTGTCCGGCATCGATATGACGGTGCGCCGCAACGCCTTCGGCCGCCAGGTCGACTCGTTCGAGACCGATCTCGATTTCACCGGCCTCGACACGCCGGTACGGGCCGTGTTCATCCGCGCCCCGTGGGTCGAACGGGTCGGTGAGGGCGTGGAGGTACTGGCCCGGGTGCCGCACGGTCCGGCCCGGGGCCGCATCGTCGCCGCCCGGCAGGGCAACGTCGTGGCGACCTCGTTCCATCCCGAGGTGACCGGCGATCTGCGGGTGCACGAGCTGTTCGTCGACCTGGTTCGTTCGGCACGGTAACGCCCGCGGCCACTGCGCGCCCGCGGCCCGAGTAGGCTGGATCGAGCTTGTCCGCCCGGGCAGACGCGCAACCGACCTGAAGGAAGTAGGGCATGAGCGGCCACTCCAAATGGGCCACCACCAAGCACAAGAAGGCGGGAATCGACGCCAAGCGCGGCAAACTCTTCGCCAAGCTGATCAAGAACATCGAGGTGGCGGCCCGCACTGGTGGTAGTGACCCTGCGGGTAACCCGACGCTGTACGACGCCATCCAGAAGGCGAAGAAGTCGTCGGTCCCCAACGACAACATCGAGCGCGCCCGCAAGCGTGGCGGCGGCGAGGAAGCCGGCGGCGCCGACTGGCAGACGATCATGTACGAGGGCTACGGCCCCAACGGTGTCGCCGTGCTGATCGAGTGCCTCACCGACAACCGCAACCGCGCCGCAGGCGAGGTCCGCGTCGCGATGACCCGCAACGGCGGCAACATGGCCGATCCGGGTTCGGTGGCCTACCTGTTCGGTCGCAAGGGCGTGGTGACCCTCGAGAAGAACGGCCTGACCGAGGACGACATCCTCGAGGTCGTGCTCGACGCGGGCGCCGAAGAGGTCAACGACCACGGTGAGGCCTTCGAGATCATCAGCGAGCCCGGCGATCTGATCGCCGTGCGCAGCGCCCTGCAGGCCGCGGGCATCGACTACGACTCCGCCGAGTCCGGCTTCCAGGCTTCGGTCTCGGTCGCGGTCGACGCCGAGGGCGCCCGCAAGGTGCTCAAGCTGGTCGACGCGCTCGAGGACAGCGACGACGTGCAGAACGTCTACACCAACGTCGATATCTCCGACGAGGTCGCCGCCCAGCTCGACGACGAGTAGGAACTCGCGCATCGCTCACGCACCGCCCCGGCCGGGATTTCGGCCGGGGCGGTGCGTGTTCCGGCTAGGACGCGCGCTCGGTGTAGTAGGCCGCCATCGCCGGGTAGTAGTCGGCGAAGCTCGGTCGCTCGGTCTGGGTGCAGGCGGCCACGAACATGTCCGCGTAGTACTCCCATCCGGGACCGATCTGCGGGATCTCGGCCAGCTGGTACTCCGAGGTGAGGTGATGGACCAGGCGCACGTCGGTGGCCGCCCCGGTGTCGAGCAGCGTCACTTCCAGCCGCCACACGCCGATCTGGTCGGTCGAGGACAGGCCCAGGTGGATCGGCGGGGTGCACTCGTCGATGTTCATCCCCGTCCACGGTTCGCCCTCCTCGAACCGCATCTGCACCCTGATGGTGTTGCCGGTGCCCGCCTGCCCCTCCCAGGTGCCGTACCAGCCCGCGGTCAGGTGCGGGTCGGTCAGCCGCGCCCACACCTCCTCGATCGGCAGGCCCAGCGACCGCGTGATCACCAGATCACGACCGTCGGGCGTCGGCTGGATCTCGCCGGTGGGTGTGGGCATGCGCGGTTCTCCTCGGCTCGGGTGGAGCGACGATCGGCGACGGTGTCGACGGTACGCCGCGATATCCGCTGGTGTCGCGCTCGGCGCGGCCAGCACAATGGACCCATGACCCGGATCGAGGCGGTATGCGGCGACATCACCGAACAGCGCGTCGACGCGGTGGTCAACGCCGCCAACTCCTCGCTGCTCGGCGGTGGCGGCGTCGACGGCGCGATCCACCGCAAGGGCGGACCCGAGATCCTGTCCGCGTGCCGTGACCTGCGCGCCTCGCACTACGGGAAGGGCCTGGCCACCGGGCAGGCGGTGGCGACAACCGCGGGTCGGCTGCCCGCGCGCTGGGTGATCCACACCGTCGGTCCGGTCTGGTCGGCCACCGAGGACCGCTCGGCCCTGCTGGCCTCCTGCTACCGCCAATCCCTGCGCGTGGCCACCGAACTGGGCGCGCGCACGGTGGCGTTCCCGGCCATCTCCACCGGCATCTTCGGCTGGCCGATGGACGACGGCGCCCGCATCGCCGTCGAGACCGTGCGCGCGGCAGGCCCGGCCGTCGACGAGGTGCGCTTCGTCCTGTTCGACGATCGCGCGCTCGCGGTCTTTGTTGCCGCGCTGGATTAGTCCCGTCGGGTAGTGTCCTGGCTCTATCCGCTTGTGCCCGAGGGGGACCGATGACCTATCAGCCGCCACCGCCGCCGTATCAGGGTGGATATCCGCAGGGCCAGGGCGGATATCCGCAGGGTGGGTATCCGCCGAACTACGGGTATCCGCAGCCGCCGAAGAAGAAGCCGGTCTGGCCGTGGATCGTCGGCGGTGTCGTGCTGGTGCTCGTCCTGCTCGGGGGTGGGTGCGCGGCGATCATCGGCGTGGCGGCCTGGCAGGTCGACAAAGAGGTCAACAGCAGCGCCGACCTGGTCTACGAGGTGAACGGCACCGCCTCGCAGGTCGACATCACCTACTACAGCGGCGATTTCGACCAGAACACCGCGAACGGGTCGAGCGTGCCCTGGCGCAAGGACGTCACCGTCTCCGGTTTCGCGAAGATGGGCAGCATCACCGTGACGACGACAGGCATGGAGGAAGGCACCGTCAGCTGCCGGATCCTGCGTGACGGCAAGGTTCTCGACGAGGACACCTCCACCGGCTCCTTCGGCTTCGTCACCTGCAGCGTCACCATCGACTGACCGCGCGGCGCACGGGTGGCGGCGGGCCGCCGCCCGTGTCGCTGGTCGGGTGGGGCGGGAGAATGCTCTAGACTTTCGAACAACTGTTCGTGTCTTCGAAGGGGCTGCCGGTGCGGGTGATGGGCGTCGATCCCGGGCTCACCCGGTGCGGGCTCAGCATGGTGGACAGTGGGCCGGGGCGCAAGGTCGTCGCGCTCGATGTCGGGGTGGTGCGGACGCCGCCGGAGGCGGAGCTGGCGCTGCGGCTGATGGCCGTGGCCGACGCGGCCGAGGAGTGGATGGACACGCATCGGCCCGAGGCCGTCGCGATCGAGCGAGTCTTCGCCCAGCACAACGTGCGTACCGCGATGGGGACCGCGCAGGCGGGCGGGGTGATCGCGCTGGCCGCGGCCCGGCGCGGGATCAAGGTCGCCTTCCATACGCCCAGTGAGGTCAAGGCCGCGGTCACCGGCAACGGCACCGCCGACAAGGCGCAGGTCACCGCCATGGTGACTCGGATCCTCGGGCTGCGGGTCGCCCCGAAACCCGCCGACGCCGCCGACGCGCTCGCCCTGGCGATCTGTCATTGTTGGCGGGCGCCGCTGATGGACCGGATGGCGGCCGCGCAGGCGCAGGCGGACGAGGTCCGCCGCCGCTACGAACAACGGCTGGCCGAACAACGAAAGGTGGTGCGCGGGTGATCGCGTCGGTACGCGGCGAGGTACTCGAGATCGCGCTCGATCATGTGGTGATCGAGGCCGCCGGCGTCGGCTACCGGCTCAACGCCACCCCCGCGACGTTGGCCGGGCTCAGCCGCGGCGAGGAGACCCGCCTCTACACGGCGATGATCGTGCGCGAGGACTCGATGACCCTGTTCGGCTTCGCCGACACCGAGGCTCGCGACCTGTTCGGCCTGTTGCAGACGGTGTCCGGCGTCGGCCCCCGGCTGGCGATGGCGGTGCTGGCCGTGCTCGAACCGGAGGCGCTGCGCAAGGCGCTGGCCGAGAGCAATGTCGCCGCGCTCACCCGGGTGCCCGGTATCGGCAAGCGCGGTGCCGAACGGATGGTCGTCGAACTGCGCGACAAGGTGAACCTGGTGCCGGTGCCCGCCGGTCCGCCCGGCGCGCAGGTCCCGGTCACCCCGGTGCGTGAACAGGTCACCGAGGCGCTCGTCGGGCTCGGATTCCCCGTGAAGCAGGCCGAACCGGCCGTCGACGCCGTCTTGGCCGACCAGCCCACCGCGACCACCTCCGTCGCCCTGCGCGCCGCTCTCGGCCTGCTCGGCAAGAACAGGTAGGCCATGGACGACGATGTCGAGCTCGCGGCAGGCGACCCCGACGATTCCGCCCTCACCGCGCGGTATCTGCACTCCGACGGCGAAGCCGAGACCGGTCTGCGCCCCACCTCGCTCGACGACTTCATCGGTCAGCCGCGTGTGCGCGAGCAGCTCGCCCTGGTGCTGCGCGGCGCCCGGCAGCGTGGCGCCACACCCGATCACGTCCTGCTCTCGGGACCGCCCGGCCTGGGCAAGACCAGCATGGCGATGATCATCGCCGCCGAACTCGGCACCGCGCTGCGCATCACGTCCGGCCCCGCCCTGGAACGCGCGGGCGACCTCGCCGCGATGCTGTCCAACCTGGTCGAAGGCGATGTGCTGTTCATCGACGAGATCCACCGGATGGCCCGCCCCGCCGAGGAGATGCTGTACCTGGCGATGGAGGACTTCCGGGTCGACGTGGTGGTCGGCAAGGGCCCCGGCGCGACCTCGATTCCGCTCGACATCGCCCCGTTCACCCTCGTCGGCGCCACCACCCGCTCCGGCGCGCTGACCGGTCCGCTGCGCGATCGTTTCGGCTTCACCGGCCACATGGACTTCTACGATCCCGCCGAACTGCTGCGGATCCTGCAGCGCTCGGCGCGCATCCTCGGTGTGCGGATCGACCACGACGCCGCCGCCGAGGTGGCGGGCCGCTCCCGGGGCACCCCGCGCATCGCCAACCGCCTGCTGCGCCGCGTCCGCGACTTCGCCGAGGTCAGGGCCGACGGCGTGATCACCCACCCGATCGCGATGGCCGCGCTCGAGGTCTACGACGTCGACGCGCTCGGTCTGGACCGGCTCGACCGCGCCGTGCTCGGCGCGCTGGTGCGCGGGTTCGGTGGGGGACCGGTGGGTGTGTCCACGCTCGCGGTCGCCGTCGGCGAGGAAGCGGCCACCGTCGAGGAGGTGTGCGAGCCGTTCCTGGTGCGTGCCGGACTCGTCGCCCGCACCCCGCGCGGCCGGGTCGCGACCGCGGGGGCGTGGGAGCATCTCGGGCTGGTGCCGCCGCCGGATCTGGTCATCGGCGCCATCGAAGTACGGGGGCGCGAACCGCACCCGAGCATGGACCTGCTCGACTGAGCCCGCTGGGCGAGGCACCCGATCGTCGTCTACTGTCGGCCGGGTGGCAGTCCATGCGGTGGTGCAGCGATTCCCCGAGCCGTTGCGTTCCCTGCTCCTGAAGCATCGGGAGCTCCTGAAGTTCGCGGTCGTCGGCGCGATCACCTGGTTCATCGACACCGGGGTCGTGTACGCGGTGAAGCTGACCGTGCTCGGCGACAAGCCGCTGACCGCGCGCCTGCTCGGCGCGCTGATCGCGACCATCGCCTCCTACATCCTCAATCGGGAGTGGTCCTTCCGCACCCGCGGCGGCAGGCAGCGCAGTCACGAGGCGGCGTTGTTCTTCACCGTCAGCGCGCTGGGCATCGGCGTCACGATGATCCCGCAGGCGATCTCGCTGTACGTGCTGAATCTGCGGGTGCCGCACGTGGATCCGGTGGTGCAGGCGGTGGCCAACTTCGTGTCGGGGCAGATCCTGGGCGTGCTGCTGGCGATGGCGTTCCGGTTCTGGGCGTTCCGTCGCTACGTCTTCCCCGACGACCTGCGCGAGGCCGAACTGCACAGCATCCAGGGCTGATCCGCCCCGGTGGTCACTGCCTGCGTTCGACGTGCTCTAGCGCGGTGATGACCAGATCGACGAAGGCGTCTACCTCCTCGCGGGAGTAGCCGCGGGTGCCCAGGCGGGTGTCGGTGAACCGCACGCCGCGCACATCGGCGGCGGTCAGGCTGCCCGGGCCGTTGTGCGCCAGGGTCGCGGCGACCAGGTCGAGGAAGGCGTCGACCTCCTCCTCGTGGTAGCCGCGCCTGCCGACCGCCGACTGACTGAACCGCATGCGGTGCACGTCGTCCGGGGTGAGCATCTCGGCCACACCGTCGCCGGGCCGGGCCGCCGGGACCGGCGCGCCGCCCTTCTGGCGGTATTCGAGTTCGGTGCGGACCCGGTCGAGGAAGTCGTCGACCTGATCGGCCTGATAGCCGCGACCACCGAAACGCGGTGCGCCGAAGTGCACGTGCCGGATGTCGTCGGCGGTGAGGACGCCCTGCCCGTCCAGGGTGGCCGAGACCAGCTCGAGGAACGCGTCGACCTCGTCGGCGTGGTAGCCACGATGGCCCAGGGTCGGCATGGCGAAGTGGGTGCGGCTCACATCGTCGGGCGTCACAGCGGTCATTGTGTCAGGATTGCCCTTCTATCCCACGGGTTTTCGTCATCGCGCAGCAACTCGGACGCCTTCGATGAACAGCCGCCGTACCGCGTGACTGTACACCGCAAGCAGCGCCGGATCAGGGGTTCGCATGCCGTGCACGATGCCCGCGACCACCATCCCCAGCGCCGCTTTCGCTGTGGTGGGAGTATCCAGATCCGGGCGCAGGTAACCGCACCGCACGCCGTGGTCCAGGTAGCCGGCGATGACGACCTCGGTGGAGTCGAGCAGACCGAACACCCGCGCGGTCAGCTCGTCGTCGATGCCGGTCGCGTGGACCAGCAGCAACTGCGGCACCCGGGGGTCGTCGAGCAGCACGCGATTGAGCGAATCGCCGATCCGGTCCAGCAACGCGGTGTACTCGTCGAGGGTGGTCGCGGTCTCGGGGCTGAGATCGGTGGCCAGCGCGGTGAACACGCGGCCGGTCACGTCGTCGATGACGTGGTCGATGATGTCGCGCTTGTTGGCGAAGTAGCGGTAGAAGGTGCCGTGCCCGATGCCGAGGCGTACGGCGATATCGGCGATGCCGGTGGCGTGATAGCCCTTCTCGGAGAAGCAGTCGAACGCGGTGTCGATGATCTCCCTGCGCAATTCGGCTTTGCGCTGTTCGACGCGGGCGGATGGCTTCGTCACCGGGCCGATGTTACTGTCGCCGCCGGCGGAATGATGTGTCATTCTGTAACAGACACCTGATGATGTGGAGGTTCGGCGTGGCACCTCAATGGGACGCGGTCGTGGTCGGGGCGGGTTTCGGCGGCATCGGCGCCGCGATCGAGCTCGACCGGCTCGGACTGCACGATTTCGTGATCCTCGAGCGTGAGGACGACCTGGGCGGCACCTGGCATGTGAACCGGTATCCCGGCCTGGCGGTCGACATCGCCTCGGTGACCTACTCCTATTCCTTCGAGCCGAATCCGCACTGGACCCGGCTGTTCGCCCCCGGCGCCGAGCTCAAGAAGTACGCCGAGCACGTGGCCGACAAATACGACCTGCGCAGGCGGATGCGGTTCGGGACCACCGTCGACGGTGCCCGCTGGGACGAGGACAACCAGCAGTGGGTGGTCTCGATCGCCGGCGGCGAGACGGTCACCGCGCGCTACCTGCTCGCGGCCACCGGGTTCCTGTCCCAGCCCTACACCCCGCCGTTCCCCGGCATCGAGTCCTTCGCGGGCAAGATCATCCACACCACCGACTGGGACGACAGCTACGACCTGACCGGACGCAGGGCCGCCGTGATCGGCACCGGCGCCACCGCGGTCCAGCTGGTGCCCGAGGTGGCCGAGCGGGTCGACGCGCTGACCGTGTTCCAGCGCACGCCCATCTGGGTGGTGCCCAAGATCGACGCCCCGATTCCCGGCGCCGTCCAGGAACTGTTCGCCAAGGTGCCGCTCACCCAGAAGGTGGCACGGCTGGCCAACACGAGCATGCTCGAGGCCCTGATGGTCGTCGGCGTGCTGCACTACGCGCAGGCCAAACCGCTGAACAAGGCGGCCGCCGCCCTGGCCAAGGCGCACCTGTTCGCGCAGGTCCGCGACCCGAAGACCCGGGCCCAGCTGACCCCGCACTACGACTTCGGCTGCAAGCGCCCGACGTTTTCCAACACCTACTTCAAGACGTTCAACAAGCCGCACGTGCGACTGGAGACGAACTCGATCGACCATGTCGAACCCGACGGCATCGTCACCGCCGACGGGCACAAGACCGAGATCGACACATTGCTGCTGGCCACCGGCTTCAATCTGTGGGACGTGAACTTCCCGGCCATCGAGATCGTCGGCCGGGACGGGGTGAATCTCGGCAAGTTCTGGCGCGACAACCGCTTCCAGGCCTACGAGGGCATCACCGTGCCCAAGTTCCCCAACTTCCTCAGCCTCAACAGCCCCTACTCCTACAGCGGGCTGTCGTACTTCACCACCATCGAGGCCCAGATGAAGCACATGGGCAGGCTGTTCACCGAGCTGTTCCGGCGCGGCGAACAGACCTTCGAGGTCACCGAGCGGGCCAACGCCGAGTTCCTGGACCGGGTCACCGACAAGCTGGGCTCCTCGGTGTTCTACGGGGGTGACTGCGCCGGCGCGCGCAGCTACTACTTCAATCAGCACGGTGAGGCGGCGCTGCTGCGCCCGACCAGCACCGCCGACGCGCACCGTGAGGCGGTCAGCTTCCCGCTCGACGACTACACCTACGGCCGCACCGCCTGAGCGGCGCGCGGAGGTCGTGACGGTGTCCGGTGTGTCGCCACGGCGGAGAACTGGCAGACTGTCAGGCGTACTTGCCCGTCCACCACTGACTAGGGACTGACTTCGACGATGGACTTCCTGTTTCCGCTGCTGATCCTCGCCCTGCTCGTGCCGATGTTCTTCGGTATCCGCAAACAGAAGCGGGAGGCCGAGAAGGTCTCGTCGATGCAGGAGGGTCTGAAGGTGGGTGACCAGGTCGTCACCACGTCGGGCCTGTACGGCACCGTCGTCGACCTCGACGACACCACCGTCGACCTGGAGATCGCCGAGGACGTCGTCACCACCTGGCTGCGTCAGGCGATCCGCGAGGTCCGGGCCGACGAGCAGGCGGTCGAGGAAACCACCCCCGCGACCGACGCCACCGTCGAGGAGTCCGCGGAGCAGACCGAGACCCGGCTGACCAAGGACTGATCGCGTTCCCTCGTCGCCGGTGCCCCGCGCTGCGGAACGCACCGGCGCGGGCATCGTCGTGCCCACCCGTTCCGACCTCGACTTCCGCCTAGGAGATGACCTGCTGTGCCACCTTCCCAGGGATCGGCGCATCCGTACCGGTTGCTCGGCGTCTACGCCGCGCTGCTGGCCGTGATCTACGCGCTGGTGTTCTTCACCGGTGACCATTCCCCCACGCCCAAGCTCGGCATCGACCTGCAGGGCGGTACCCGCGTCACCCTGACCGCGCGCACCCCCGACGGCAGCAGGCCCAGCCAGGACAGCCTGAAGAAGGCCCAGGAGATCATCGAGAACCGCGTCAACGGTCTCGGCGTCTCCGGCTCCGAAGTGGTCATCGACGGCGACAACCTCGTCATCACGGTGCCCGGTGAGGACAGCCAGCAGGCCCGCGCGCTGGCCACCACCGCCAAGCTGTACATCCGGCCGGTGCTGGCCGCGACGCAGCCACAGGCCGGTGGCGCCGCGCCGCAGGTGCCGCCGGCCCAGGGCGGGACGCCGACC
>NZ_JBCGFB010000147.1:0-13466 GCF_038752175.1 Nocardia sp. No.11
GCGCGGGTTGTACGCCGCAGGCGCCGTCGCCGGACGCGAGGTCGTGACGGGTGCCGCGGGCGCGACCGGTGGTCTGAGCGGCGCGTGGGCGCTGGCCTCGGGAACCTGGGCGGGGGAGGGCGCCGCCGCCTTCGCGGTGGCCAACGAACGGGCGACCAGCGCGCGTCCGGTCGAGGGCGCCGGTCTCGGCCTGCACGCCCACATCGATCCGCGCTCGGTGATCGGACTGGTCCAGGAGCACACCCTGCCGCTGCGGCGCAGCTACCGGCGCAGTGCGGGTAGCCTGGCCGACAGCATCGCCGAGCTGGACATCATGTGGCCGGGCGCGCAGTTCGAACTGGGCGGCATCGGCGCCGAACGGGTGCGGGCCAGGCAGGCGGCGGCGTTGCTCGCCGTCGCGCGCTGGGCCGGGTACAGCGCGCTGGTGCGGACCGAGAGCCGCGGCATCCACCGCCGCATCGACCACCCGCTGGCGGTGCCGGAGTGGCAGTCGCGATTGCGCTGTGGTGGGCTGGACGAGGTGTGGGTCCGCCGGGCCGTCGCCGACGATCCGCTCGACGGTCAGCTCACCGCGGGCCGTCCCGCCGCGGTGTGATTGTTCACCGCATGTTCCCCTTCAGCTGCGAGTTATCTCTAACGCCACGGCAATTCGGCGCGGCTACCCTCGATCCATGACGCGCGGCCGGGTGACACACGGAACCGGTTTGGCAACTGGTCGGCCGTGCTGGCAGAATGTTGCGGATTCCCTTCCCTTGCCACCGCCGGGTTCGGGAACCATGGCGGCCTTCCGCCCCGCGACGCACCGTCGCGGCCGAGGGTCGACCCGTTTGTCCGACCGGACCACCCGTCCGGCTCCGCTCGGCGGATCAGTGCCGCGCCACGCGTCCGGTTTTCTCCGGCATTCGCCCTGGCTGCGCACCCTATGAGCGTCATGCAATTCCGTAATCCCGATATACCCGGCGGTAACCGTCCCCCGGTTGAGTCCGACTCGAGCAGGAGTGAAATCGTGTCACCTGTGACTGACGCACCGAATGCCACCGCGGCGCCCAAGGCCGATGACGCAGCGAGCCTCGCTGCCATCACCCACGACGAGATCTTCGCGGGTCACCTCGGCGGCAAGCTGTCGGTCGAGCTCAGCTCCCCGCTCGAGACCCAGCGTGATCTGTCGATCGCCTACACCCCCGGCGTCGCCCAGGTCAGCCGGGCGATCGCGGAGGACGCGGCGCTCACCAAGACCTACACCTGGACCGACCGCCTCGTGGTCGTGGTCAGCGACGGCACCGCCGTGCTCGGCCTCGGCGACATCGGCCCGCGCGCTTCGCTGCCCGTGATGGAGGGCAAGGCCGCGCTGTTCAAGAAGTTCGCCGGCCTGAACTCGATCCCGCTGGTGCTCGACACCACCGATCCGGACGAGATCGTCCAGACGCTGATCCACCTGCGCCCGAGCTTCGGCGCGGTCAACCTCGAGGACATCTCGGCGCCGCGTTGCTTCGAGATCGAGCAGCGGGTCATCGAGGCGCTGGACTGCCCGGTCATGCACGACGACCAGCACGGCACCGCCATCGTGGTGCTGGCCGCCCTCAAGGGCGCGGCCGCGCAGCAGGGCCGCGACATGTCGGCGCTGAAGGTCGTGGTGTCCGGTGCCGGTGCGGCCGGTGTGGCCTGCGCCAACATCCTGCTCGCCGCCGGTGTGCCCGATGTGGTCGTGCTCGACTCCAAGGGCATCGTCAGCACCGGTCGCGACGGCCTCAACGGCGTCAAGGCCGAGCTGGCCGCCCGCAGCAACCCGCGCGGCCTGACCGGTGGCGCCGCGGAGGCCCTCGCCGGCGCCGACGTGTTCCTCGGTCTGTCCGCGGGCACGATCCCCGAGGAGCTCATCGCCTCGATGGCGCCGGAGTCGATCGTGTTCGCCATGTCGAACCCGGACCCGGAGATCCACCCCGAGGTGGCCGCCAAGTACGCCGCGATCGTGGCGACGGGCCGCAGCGACTTCCCGAACCAGATCAACAACGTGCTCGCCTTCCCCGGCGTGTTCAAGGGCGCGCTCGACGCCGGTGCCCGCCGGATCACCGAGGGCATGAAGGTCGCCGCCGCCGACGCCATCTTCGGTGTCGTCGCCGACGAGCTGGCCGTCGACCGGATCATCCCCAGCCCGCTGGACCCGCGCGTGGCTCCGGCCGTCGCCGAGGCCGTGGCCGAGGCCGCGCGCGCCGAGGGCGTCGCCTAGTATCCGCAGCGATATCGACCGAGAGCGCCCCGTTCCCCGGAACGGGGCGCTCTCGCGTTGTCTGGGATCATCGGGAGATGACCACCATCTCCGTGCAGCTCCCCGACGAGGTGCACGCCCAGCTCGCCGCGGCCGCCGATGCCGATGGACTGTCGATGAACGCGGCCGTGGTGACGGCGGTGCAGGAGTGGATCCAGTCGCGAGCCCAGCGGGTCCAGGAGCGCGCCCGGATGCAGCAGGTGCTGGCGGCCGATCCGCACTTGCGGGCACTGCTCGGCGACGACTGATCACCGCTGCGGCACAGCGGCGGTGCGGCCTCGCCGAGCAGGCGGACCCGCACCGATCGGCCGAACTACTCCGTGACCGGCGAGACGTCGGTGCCGACGATCGTCCCGCGCGCGAGTCGCCCGCTGCCCGGCGCGCTGGCCCAGACCGCCGCGGCCAGCAGTGCGTCGAGCACCAGCGCGAGCACCGCCACCAGCAGCGCGCCGACCAGGACCAGGTCGTAGCGATAGAGACCGATCCCGTCGAAGATGTAGCGGCCGAGCCCGCCCAGGTTGACGTAGGCGGCGATGGTCGCGGTGGCGACGACCTGCAGGGTCGCGGCCCGCAATCCGCCCAGGAGCACCGGCAGCGCGTTGGGCAGTTCGGCCCGGAACAGGATCTGGCGCTCGGTCATCCCCATCGCGCGCGAGGCGTCGACGACATCGGCGGGCACGTTCGCGATGCCCGCGTAGGCGCCCGCCAGCAGCGGCGGGATACCAACGGTGATCAGCGCCAGCAGCGGCGGGATCAGCCCGAGCCCGAGCAGCAGCACCAGGAAGGTGAGCAGGCCCAGCGTCGGCAGCGCCCGCATGGCGTTGGCGAAGCCGACCAGTAGCGCGCTGCCCCGCCGGGTGTGCCCGATGACCAGACCCAGCGGCACCGCGATCACCGCCGACAGCGCGACCGCGAGGAAGCTGTACCAGAGATGTTGCAGCAGACGGGTGTCGATCCCGGCCGACCCGCCCCAGTTGGCGCCGTCGGTCAGGTACTGCCAGGCGTCGACGAACAGATTCACGCGCGTGCCCCTGTCCGGTCGACGCGCGTGTCGGCGCGGGTCCACGGGGTCGCGAGCTTGCCGAGCAGGAACACCAGCCGGTCGAAGACCAGCGCCAGCACCAGCGTGACGATGATGCCCGCCACGATCTGATCCGGATAGTCGCGCTGGTAGCCCTGGGTGAACAGCTTGCCGAGCCCGCCCACCCCGATCAGCGCGCCCACCGATACCATCGCGATATTGGTGACCACCACGACGCGCAGCGTGGAGACGAATACCGGCAGCGCCAGCGGCATGTCGACGGTGAGGGTCCGGCGCAGCCGGCCGAACCCGATCGCGTCGGCGGCGTCGAGCACCGCGGCGGGCACCGTGTCCAGGGCGGTCGGCACCGCGATCAGCAGCAGCGCCGTGGAATACACGGTGAGCGCGATGATCACATTGAGCGGATCGATGGCCGAGATCCCGACCAGCGGCGGAATGATCACGAACAGCGCCAGCGAGGGAATCGTGTAGGCCAGGCTCGACACCGTCGTGGTGATCTTCCTGGCCCAGCCGGTGCCCCGGATCAGCGCGCCGACCGGGATCGCGATGAGCAGGCCGAGCAGCAGCGGCACCAGCGCGAGCACCAGATGGGTGCGGGTGATCGCCATGACCTCGGCGAAGTTGTCGATCAGGTACCTCACGAGACGTCCTGGTCGAAGAACTCCCGGTTTCGTTCGGCGTCCTCGAAGCCGCGCTGCTCGGCGAGCTGGGTGAGCACATCGGTGGCCAGCAGGCCGCCGCGGACCGCGCCGGCGTCGTCGACGGCCACCCCGATGCCCGAGGGCGAGGAGATCGCCGCGTCCAGCGCCTGGCGCAGGTCACCGTCCGGCGTGAACAGCGAGCCGCCCGCGGACACGCTGGCGGCCAACGGTTTTCCGGCGCGGACCGCTTCCGCGCCGGTCACGTCCACCCAGCCGCCCGGCTTGCCGTCGGCGTCGACCACCAGCGCCCACTCGCCGCGCGCCAGCCGCAACCCGGCGACCCCGTCGGCCTCGACGGTCCGGATCGGCGCCAGCGTCACGGCCTCGGCGGTGCGGAACGACAACGCGCGATAGCCGCGATCACGTCCGACGAACCCGGCGACGAAGTCGGTGGCGGGCTGGGCCAGGACCCGCTCGGGCGCGTCGAACTGCTGCAGCACCCCGCCGCGCCCGAACACCGCGATCTTGTCGCCGAGGGTGATCGCCTCGTCGATGTCGTGGGTGACGAACACGATCGTCTTGTGCAGTTCGGCCTGCAACCGCTGCATCTCGACTTGCAGTTCCGCCCGCACCACCGGGTCGACGGCGCTGAACGGCTCGTCCATCAGCAGCACCGGCGGGTCGGCCGCCAGCGCCCGCGCCACCCCCACGCGCTGCTGCTGACCACCGGAGAGCTGGGCCGGATACCGGTCGGCCAGCGCGCGATCCAGGCCGACCCGGTCGAGGACGTCCAGCGCCGCGGCCCGCGCGGTCTTGCGGGAGGCGCCGAGCAGCATCGGCACGGTCGCCACATTGTCGATCACCTTGCGGTTGGGCAGCAGGCCACCGCTCTGGATCACGTAGCCGATGCCGAGGCGCAGCTTCACCGGATCGACCGTGGCGATGTCGCGGCCGTCGATGCTGATGGCGCCCGCGCTCGGCGTCACCATCCGGTTGATCATCCGCATCGAGGTCGTCTTGCCGCAGCCGGACGGACCGACGAAGACGGTGAACGAGCCCGATTCGATCCGCAGATTGAGGTCGCGAACCGCCTGCGTCCCGTCCGGATAGGTTTTGTCGATACCGCGGAATTCGATGTCGGACAACGGATTCTCCTAGTGGACGCGCGCCTAGCCGATCGGGGAGTTGAGTCCCTGCGCGGTGATCCAGGCGAGCGCGGCGGCCTTCGGTTCGATCTTGGCATCGCCCGAGACGGCGGTGTTGAGCGAGATCAGTTCGGTGGTGGTGAGTTTCGCCGATACGGCATCGAGTACGGCCACCGCCTTGTCGGTCTTCTTGGCGGCGTTGAACAGCGGCACCACATTCTGGGCCGCGAAGTTGCTCTTCGGATCGGCCAGCACGACCAGGTTGTTCTGGGCGATGGCCGGCGAGGTGGTGAAGATATCGGCCGCGGTGATCTGGCCGTCGACCAGCGCGCGCACCGTCGCCGGACCGCCGCCGTCGGCGATCGGCACGAAATTCGCGTCGCTGATGTCGAGCCCGTAGTTCTTCTTCAGACCGGGCAGCCCGCCGGGGCGCTGCGCGAATTCGGCGGGCGCGCCGAATTTCACCTCGGCCGAATGCGGCGCGAGGTCGGCGATGCTCTGCAGGTTCCACCGATCGGCGGTCGCGCGGGTGACGACCACGGCATCGGAATCCTGCCCCGGGGCCGGCGTCGCGATGGCCAGGTCGCTGCCCAGCGCTGTGGTCAGGGCCGCGTTCACGTCGGCCGCGGAGGTGGCGGTGGCGTTCTTGTCCAGATACTGCAGCAGGTTGCCGGTGTAT
This sequence comes from Nocardia sp. No.11, assembly GCF_038752175.1. Taxonomy (NCBI): domain Bacteria; kingdom Bacillati; phylum Actinomycetota; class Actinomycetes; order Mycobacteriales; family Nocardiaceae; genus Nocardia; species Nocardia sp. No.11. The sequence continues at coordinate 5,774 of NZ_JBCGFB010000147.1, forward strand.
TCCGGGATCAGCGAGATCGCGCACTGGCGTAAGGCGGGGATGTAGGCCTCGCGGCTGCCGATGTTGAACTTGGTGTCGACCTTGAAACCGTTGATCCGCAGGACCTCGGTGTAGATGTTGGCGACGGTCTCGGACTCGGGGAAATTGGCCGAACCGATGATCAGCGCGTCGCTGGCGCAATCGCCCTTGGCGGCCAGTGGGTCGGAGTTGCCGCAGGCGGAGACGATCATGGCGGCGGCCAGCGCGACTGCGGCTGCCAGCACCCGGCCCGCCCGGACCGCGAGGCGGCGTGCCGGTCGACGTTGTCCGTGCGAAGAGGAGGCGAACGCGGTTTTCACTGGTGTCCTTCCGGCAAAGGCGGGCAGTGCGCTGTGCATGCGACCCGGGGGCCGCAGGTACATTCTGGTAGTTCATACTGCCCGCGTCGCGCCGAATTGCGTGGGTTGACCGCAAATACAGGAAGTTGGTGTCGCCGGATGGTGTCGGGAGCGGTGCGCCGGAAGCTGGCTGCGCTACTGGTCACCACCTGGGCTTTCGCCACCGTTTCGTGTGGGGCCGACGAGCCGCGGAACGTGGTCGCGGTGGGTGCGGATTCCTCGGCGGAATCGTTGGTGCTCGCCCAGATCTATGCCCAGGCGCTGGCCCGCACCGGCACCCCGACCGCCGTCGTCCGCGACTCGGCGAATCCGCAAGCCGACCTCGACGCGGGCCGGATCGCGGTCCTGCCCGCCCGCGACGGCGCGCTGCTCGACCGCTGGAACCCGGCCGCCCCCGCCCGCACCCCCGAGGACGTCGTGGCCGCCGTCAACGCCGCGCTCCCGCAGGGCCTGTCGGCCTCCGACGCCGCCGACGGCACCGACCTGCGCTCCCGCCTCCTGGTCACCGAGGAGTTCGCCGCCCGCGACACCGTCCGCACGCTGGCTGCCCTGACCCCGCGCTGCGCCGACCTCACCGCCGGTTACACCGAACTTCCCGGTTTCCCCCGCACCACCCCGGCCCCCGCCACGATCGCCGACTGCGCCTTCGCCACGACCAGGCACTACCCGGACCCGCAAGCGCTCGGAAAAGCCCTGCGCGACGGCGAGATCCAGGTGGGCATCGTCAACGGCCCGCCCGCCGACGCCGCGGCGGGTCTGGTCGTCCTGGACGACCCGAAATACGCCCTGCGGGCCCAGAACATCCTGGCTCTCTACCGCTCCGGCCACTTCGACCGCGTCCAGCTGAAGAAACTCAACTACGTGGCGGGCGAACTGACCACCGAGGGGCTCACCGACCTCGTCCGCCAGGTTCGGACGGGCACCGACCCGGCCATCGCCGCCCGCGCCTGGCTCGACGCCCACGGTCTCTAGCCACTGTCACCCGTCGGTTCTGTTGGTCGACCCCGGCCGCAGCACCCGGCGTCGGGGCAGCGCGGGCCCCTAGAGGTCGGCCACGCAGAAGACGCGGGGGATCGGGATGCCACCGGGGGTGTAGGTGAACGACGAGGTCGCGCCCGCGACGTTGGCGCACTGGGCGGAGCTCGCGGCGACCTTCAGGATGCGGTACTTCGCGTCACGGCCGCCGCAGTCGGCGATCTCGAGGTTCGGGGTGATCGTGGTCGAGCGCAGGCAGTCACCGGCTTCGGCGTTCTCCAGCGAACGCGTGGTGTCGACCTCCTTGTGCGCCAGGCAGAAGATCAGGTCGGGGCCGAGCTTGGGCATCGTGCTGGTGCCGACCGTTTTCAGCTCCCAGGTGTAGGTCACCTCGGTGCCGGTCACGCTGTCGCAGGCGAAGTTCGCCAGGCCGCCCTCCTGGCGGTCGAGCACCTTGTACACCGCCGCCGGGTCGGTGCACGGCAGCTTGCGTGCCCGGTCCGAGGACTCGGTGACACAGTCGCCCTGCTGCGCGGCATTGACCGCCTGCGCGGGGTCGGCGCCCTTGTCTCCCAGGCAGATCTGCGTCGAGTCCTCGTAGTACGTGTAGGTCACCCCGGCGACGTTCTTGCACGAGTACTCCCCGCTCCCGAGCTTCTTCAACACCACGAAGCTCGCCTCGGGCGCGGCACACCCCACCTCGGTGAAGTCCTCCCCGTCCTGCCGCACGCACTCGCCCTGCTCGACGGAATTCGTCGCCTGCTCGATCACCGAACACCCGCTGACCACCAGCGCGATCCCCGTCAGGACAGCAAAAACCCAGTACCGCACGATAATTTCCTCCCCCGCATCCCCCGGATGCCTTCCGAATCCGCAGTATTCAACCACGCCGAACCGACACCCCCGAACCGAGCAACAGCGCGTCGGGGTGCCCTGACTCCCAGCTATCCGGTGGTCGACGAGAACACCCGCGCGAGGTCAGGGCACCAGCTGGGGATTCAACGTCACCGCGGCCGCGCCGATGCCCGCGCCGACGAGGCCGCCGATTCCGGCAGCCGGCAAACCGGCGATGCCCGCCCCGATGGCGGCGCCGACCGCCACCCCCAGGGCGGCGCCGACGGCGATGGACGGCGCCGCGATCACCGCCTCCGCGGCCAGGCCGGCGAGGAAGATCGGCACGTCGATGAGGCAGCCGGTGGTGACACAGCCGACCATCGAGCTGATGAGCACACCCGCGGCGACGGTGCCGATGCCGATCAGGAATCCGGCTCCGGCACCGATGACACCGCCGACGACAGCGCCGGGCACGGCGCCGACGATCGCGGCGGGAATACCGGCCGCCGCGGCACCGACTCCGGCGCCGACCAGCGCTCCGGTGCCCACCTTGCCGGGATCGGCGAGCGGCGCGTCGATGGACATGAGCGCTTCGGCCGGAGTCGCGACGGGCCGGAACGAGACCTGGCGGTCATCGACCCGGACCACGTGCTGGTCGTCGACGGTGACGGTGTGGCCGTCGATCGTCATCGTCCGATCGTCGACGAACGTGATGGCGTGCCCGTCGTAGCTCGTAGCGCGTTCGGCGCTCGAGACCACCGGTGCGACCGGAGCCGCCGAGGCGATATCCGCACCGGTCACCGCGATCGCCACCGGCAGCGCGCACAGGACGAGCGCTCGGCTGAACCTTCTGGTGGCATGGCGACGAGTCATGGTCCCCCCCTAATTCTTTCGATCGAATTTCTCTGAGACGGGACGATTCAACATCAACGGAATTCGGAAATTCAAAATTTGTGATGCTGCGAACCCTGGATGCCCTTCGAGAGGTGGATCACATCGTGCGCTCCGATGGGTGAACGCTGAGCCTCAGCGTGCCGGGGTGACCCGGAGGTCGACCTTGCTGCCGAAAGTTGCGTCCTCGATGGGAACCTCGTCGCTCCTGGATGAACTTCTGGATCAACGCGGTCGCCCGGGTCGGACACCACTGTGCTGAAAAGTTCGCTTGTCAGTCTCTGTTCCGCTCCGTATATTCCTACTGGAATATTTGGTGTGGAACACGGACCTGCGCGCGGGCGCGGGAGTGGAGGTGGGAGCGGTGGGGCAGCCGGGTCGCAACGCGATGACACCGTTGGCCATCGCGGTCCTCGCACTGCTGGACGAACGGCCCATGCATCCCTACGAGATGTATCAAGTGCTGATGGCTCGGCGGGAGGACCTGCTGGTCAAGGTACGTCCGGGTTCGCTGTATCACGTGGTCGCCCGGCTGGCGGCCGACGAACTGGTGCGCGCCGAAGGCACCGAGCGCGAGGGCAATCGGCCCGAACGGACCACCTACCGGATCACCGACATCGGCCGCGACACGCTGCGCGGACGCATCACCGATCTCCTGCGCACCCCGGTGCAGGAGTTCCCGATCTTCCGGGTCGCGCTCGCCGAGGCGCACACCCTGCCGAGCGAGCGGGTCGTCACCCTGCTGCGCGAGCGGGCCGGGCATCTGGGCGAGGCGCTGGCCGATGTCGACGCCATGATCGGCTGGGCCCGCGCCCACGACACCCCGCGCCGGTACTGGTTCGTCCTGGAGTACATCCAGGCGACCATCCAGGCGGAACTGACCTGGATCGAGGGGTTCGCCGCCGACGTCGACGGTGGCCTCGTCGAGTGGGAGAAATTCGATCCCGAGACCGGCGAACGCCGCACCGACGACGCCGTGTCCCCGCACGAATGGCCGCCGGGGGATCACCCCGACGCCGCGCCACGACCCCGGTGGGCGGCCGGCGCCGCCCGCGACTGATATCCCGAGCTCATCTTCCGATAGGAACGAATTCGATGACCACCCAACGTAATCCGTGGCTAGCGCTGTTCGCGCTGGTGGTCGGGTTCTTCATGATCCTGCTGGACATGACGATCGTCGCGGTCGCCAACCCGGCGATCATGACGGACCTGAGCACCGATATCTCCAATGTCATCTGGGTGACCAGTGCCTACCTGCTCACCTACGCGGTGCCGCTGCTGGTCACCGGCCGCCTCGGTGACAAGTACGGTCCCAAGAACATCTACCTGATCGGCCTGGCGATCTTCACCGGCGCCTCGCTGTGGTGCGGCCTGTCCGGTTCCATCGGCATGCTGATCGCCGCGCGCGCCGCGCAGGGCATCGGCGCCGCGCTGATGACCCCGCAGACGATGGCCGTCATCACCCGCACCTTCGCACCGGACAAGCGCGGTGCCGCGATGGGCCTGTGGGGCGGCGTCGCCGGGCTCGCGACGCTGGTCGGGCCGATCCTGGGCGGCGTGCTCGTCGACAACCTGGGCTGGGAGTGGATCTTCTTCGTCAACGTCCCGGTCGGCATCATCGCGTTCGGTCTGGCCGTGTGGCTGGTGCCCGCGCTGCCGACCAGCGACCACCGGTTCGACGTCGTCGGCGTCGTGCTCAGCGGTATCGGCATGACGGCGCTGGTCTTCGGTATCCAGGAGGGCAACACGCAGGACTGGTCGCTGCGGATCTGGCTGCTGATCGGGTTCGGCGTGCTCATGCTGATCGCGTTCGTGATCAACCAGGCCCGTAACCGGGGCGAGCCGCTGGTGCCGATGAGCCTGTTCCGCGACCGCAACTTCTCGCTGTCGAACCTGGCCATCGCCGCGATGGGCGCCGCGGTCACCTCGATGATGGTGCCCTCGTACTTCTATCTGCAGGCGGTGCGCGAGATGTCGCCGACCGTCTCGGCGCTGGTGTTCGCGCCGATGGCGATCGTCACCGGATTCGCCGCGCCGTTCGTCGGCAAGTTCTCCGACCGGCTGCCGCCGCGACTGGTGCCGACGATCGGGTTCACCCTGTTCGCCGGGTCGACCTTCGCCTTCGCCGCGCTGATGACGCCGGATTCGCAGATCATCTGGTTCCTGCTCGCCGCGGCCGTCGCCGGTCTGGCCAATGCCTGCATCTGGGCGCCGTTGGCCTCCACGGCCACGCACAACCTGCCGGTCACCCAGGCCGGTGCGGGCGCCGGTGTCTACAACACCACCCGCCAGGTCGGCTCGGTGCTCGGTAGCGCCGCGATCAGCGCGTTGATCGCGGCTCGCCTGACCGCCAACGGTCTCGGCGGTGGCGGTCCGGTCGGCGAGGGCGCGGCCACCGGCCCGCTCCCGCCGCAGATCCTCGACGAGTTCAGCACTTCGCTGGCCCAGTCGATGCTGTTGCCCGCCGCCATCCTGATCATCGGTGTGATCGCCTCGGCCCTGTTCGTCAGCCACGGTGCGTCGGGGGCCGCCCCCAAGCCCGAGCTGGCGAAGGCCGACGCCGGCGCCTGAATCGTTCGACCGCTGCCCGTCTCGCCCCGCACGAGCCGGGCAGCACTCGTTTTCCACCGCGGCGCGGCGCGTCGGCGGCCGACCCGGGCCGGTCAGCGCGCGGTCGGTGGCCGTGGCCGACTTCCGGCGGCGGCGCGCCGGTGACCAGGGGTGTTGGTGCGCCGCCAGGGTGGGTAGTCTGCCCGGAATGACAGCACGTTCTCTTTCGCGATTCGTGTCTGCAGCACTCCTGGCAGCCGCGATTCCGCTGGTAACGCCCATCCACTCCGCGTCCGCGGCGTCGTGTTCCGACATCGAGGTGGTCTTCGCTCGCGGCACCGCCGAGCCCGGTGGCGAGCTCGGGATCACCGGCGCGTCCTTCGTCGAAGCGATCCGCCTGAACTCCGGGGGTCGTTCGGTCGGCGCCTACGGGGTCGACTACCCCGCGAGCAGCGACTTCGCCGACCGGCTCGCCTTCGCGCGCACCGTGGTGCGTGGCATCAACGACGCCCAGCGACGGGTCGAGTACGTCGCCGCCAACTGCCCGGCCGCGCGGATCGTGCTCGGCGGGTACTCCCAGGGTGCGGCGGTGGCCGGGTTCGCCACCGGCACCGGGGTGCCCGAGGGTGTCCCGGCGGAGTACCGGTCCTACCTGCCCGCGCCGTTGGCGCCCGAGGTAGCCGAGCATGTCGCCGCGGTCGCGCTGTTCGGCAAACCGTCGGATCGGTTCCTGGCCGACGCGGGCGCGCCCGCCCTGGTGATCGGCGCGCCCTACACGGGCAAGACCATCGACCTGTGCATCGATGCGGACAACATCTGCGACGGGTCCCCGCTCGGCCAGCCCAATGCCCTGCACACCCTCTACAGCGTCAACGGAATGACCCTCACCGCGGCACAATTCGCGGCGCAGCGGTTCTAGGAACGGAGCGTAAAGGCCGGTCGCGCGGGCGCGACCGGCCTTTCGCTGTCAGGCGACCTGGAGCGTGAGGGTGGGATAGCCGGTCGCGCCGTCCGGGATGACGTCGCGCTGGACCGCGGTCTGCGGCGCCCCGGTGTCGTCGATGGCGCGGGCGCGGATGGTGTGCTGACCGGCGGTGGCATCCCAGTCGAAGACCCACTGGCGCCAGGTGTCGATCGAGACCTCGGTCGAGAGCCGGGCGGGCCGCCAGTCGCCGTTGTCGATCTGCACCTCGACGCCGGTGATGCCGCGATGCTGCGCCCAGGCGACGCCGGCGATGGTGGTGCGGCCTTGCGGAATCCGGCCGCGGCCCCGCGGGGTGTCGATCCTGGTGCCGGTCTTGATCGGGCCCCGGGCCGACCAGCCGCGCCGGGTCCAATAGGCGCTGGCCTGGTCGAAGCGGGTCACCTCCAGTTCGGTGACCCACTTGGTGGCCGAGACGTAGCCGTAGAGGCCGGGCACCACCAGCCGCGCCGGATAGCCGTGCTGGATCGGCAGCGCAGCGCCGTTCATCCCGATCGCCAGCAGCGCGTCGCGGCCGTCGGTGAGCGCGGCCAGCGGACTGCCCGCTGTCCAGCCGTCCTTGCTGTGGGACAGCACCATGTCGGCGTCGGGCCGCGGGCCCGCCTCGGCGAGCAGTTCGTCGAGCCGGTAGCCGAGCCAGCGGGCATTGCCGATCAGATCGCCGTTGATCGGGTTGGACACGCAGGCCAGCGTCACCACGTATTCCACCGGGGTCCGGCGCGCGAGATCGTCCCAGGTGAGCACGATTTCGCGATCCACCATGCCGTGGATGCGCAGTGACCAATCGGCGGTGGACACCTGGGGAACGATCAGCGCGGTATCGATGCGGTAGAACTCGTCGGCGGGGGTGAGATACGGCGTGAGGCCGGGAACTCGCAGGTCGGCGTCGGCGGGCAGCTCCGGCAACGGCGTTGCGGGACCGGGCAATTCGACGGTGGCCCGCTCCGCCGACACGTCACCGCGCGCACCACCGAGCAGTCGTCCCGCGAGTCCGGCCCCGAGCGCCAGCACGCCGGTCGCGGCGATCCCGCCGAGCACCCGCCGCCGCCCGGCGGACACCGTCGCGCGCGACTCGTCGGCCCTG
>NZ_JBCGFB010000148.1:0-13124 GCF_038752175.1 Nocardia sp. No.11
CCCTGACCGCCGCGTCGGACGCGCGGCTGGTCACCACCCTGGCGGCGACCCGGGTGGCCGCCGCGCCCCGGGGCTGGGTGGTCGATCCGATCGGCCTGGTCGACGCCGTCGTCCTGGCCACGCCGGCCCCCGTCACCGCCCGTCTGCTGCACTACGCGTCACCGGTCGCGGCCGCGGCCGCCGCGGGCATCGAGCTGTCCTCCTCGGCGCTGGTCGCCATGGCGCTGCCGCTCACCACCGACCTGCCGGACAATTCGGGCATCCTGGTCGCCACCGGAGAACCCTTGCGCGCCAAGGCCTTCACCCTGTCCAGTCGCAAGTGGCCGCACCTGGGCGCCCGCGACGTCGCCCTGGTCCGCGCCTCCTTCGGCCGCTTCGGCGACGAAGCCCCGCTGTCCTGGTCCGACGAGGACCTCGTCACCGCCGCCGTCGCCGACCTGACCACGGTCACCGGCACCGAGATCGCCCCGATTCACGCCATCGTCCAGCGCTGGCCCGGCGGCCTGCCCCAGTACGCCCCCGGCCACACCGAACGCATCGCCACCCTGGAATCCGCCGTCGCCGACCTCGACGGCCTGGCCGTAGCGGGCGCCTACCTCCACGGCGTCGGCGTCCCCGCCTGCGTCGCCGCCGGCACGGCCGCGGCCGAACGCATCGCCCGCGCCGTCACCTCCCGCGTCGAGTAGCGCCGGCGCCGACAGCGGGTCACCGTATCGGCGGCGGGAGATTCGGGCAGCCGACGGGTCGGCAGAGCGAATCCATGGGGCTGGACACGTCCTGGCCCATCGCCCCGGCGTGTCCCCGACCGGGTGCGATAGCGATGTTGCATGATCGCCCGCTGTGACCACCACCGGCGAGCAGCCCCTCCGCACCCTGATCCTCGACCCCGACCTCGGCCCGGTCGAACTCCACGAGGGCGCGGCGACCACCGTGACCTCCGTCTTCGGCAGCGAGGAGACCGCGCCCTGGCTCCCGGCCAGGCCGGCGACCGACTGACGGGCGCGTTCACCACGAGATCGCGGCGGCCGGTGTCACGCCGCAGCGTTGCCTGTGCATCGCTGATCGGCTCGATGACGTGCCGGCCGCGCGGGCGCTCGGGATGACCGGCATCCACTACCGCGACATCGACGATCCGGCGGCGCTGCGGACCGCCACCTGGGCGACGACCGGCCGATCTCGAATCCCCGCCCACCCGGCGGGCGAAATCGTCGCAGTGGCACGATGGATCCATGGCGCGACTCGACTATCAGGCCCTCAACTCCACCATTCGCTACCTGATGTTCTCGGTGTTCCAGGTGCAGCCGGGCGTGCTCGGCGAGGACCGGGCCGCGGCGATCAAGGAGGCGCAGGCGTTCTTCGACGGCCTGGCCGACAAGGGCGTCGTGCTGCGTGGCATCTACGACGTGGCCGGCCTGCGCGCCGACGCCGACTTCATGCTGTGGACCCACGCCGAGCGCGTCGAGGACCTGCAGGCCGCCTACGCCGACTTCCGCCGCACCACCGAACTGGGCCGGGCCAGCGCCCCGGTGTGGAGCAACGTGGCGGTGCACCGCCCGGCCGAGTTCAACAAGAGTCATATCCCGGCGTTCCTGGCGGGGGAGGACCCGGGCAACTACATCTGCGTGTACCCGTTCGTGCGGTCCTACGAGTGGTACCTGCTGCCCGACGAGGAGCGGCGCAAGATGCTCGCCGACCACGGCAAGGCCGCCCGCGGCTACCCGGACGTGCGGGCCAACACCGTCAGCTCGATGGCGCTGGGCGACTACGAATGGATCCTCGCCTTCGAAGCCCCCGAACTGCACCGCATCGTCGACCTCATGCGCGACCTGCGCGCCACCGAGGCCCGCCTGCACGTGCGCGAGGAGATCCCGTTCTTCACCGGCCCGCGCGTCGAGGTCGAGCAGCTGGTCACCGCACTGCCGTAATTCTGGAGCGCTGGCGCGCTCGAGTTCGCGCCCCGGCGGTCCCGCCGATCAGGCACCGTTGCTTGCTCCTTCGTCGCGTACGCAACGGCACCTGATCCACGGGACGGTCGCGAACCGCCGACTTCGTCGGCGGGACCCTCCTCGAGGTCGGGTTGTGCGGGGCACCCAGCGCGCTCAGGCAGTTCCTTCCGGTTGGGCCGGTGTCAGGCGCAGCGCGATCGAGTTGATGCAGTAACGCTGGTCGGTCGGCGTCGGGTAGCCCTCGCCCTCGAAGACGTGGCCGAGGTGGCTGTGGCAGTTCGCGCACAGCACCTCCACCCGGCGCATGCCGAGCGAATCGTCGGCGCGCAGGATCACCGCGTCGGAATCGGCCGGGTCGAAGAACGACGGCCAGCCGCAGTGCGAGTCGAATTTCTCGGTGCTGCGGAACAATTCGGCGTCGCAGGCGCGGCAGGTGTAGACGCCCTCGGTCTTGGTATCGGTGTATTCGCCGACGAACGGGCGCTCGGTGGCGGCCTCACGGAGCACGGCGTACTCCTGCGGATCCAGTTTCGCCCGCCACTGCTGCGGCGTCAGCTGGATGCGCGGCGTGGGCAACGAAGTATCGGAACTCATCACTCCACGCTAATGGTTTCGGCCGGTGCGCGCCGCGATCGTCGCGTCACAGCACCGGCCGAGCCCTATTTCAGCGCGGGTTCGCGGTCGTCGATCGGCTCTTCCGGAGCGACCGGATCGTCGCGATCGGTGGTGGCGGAGACCGCCGCGGGCGCGGGCCGCTCGTCCTCGGTGCCGTCGCGCGAATCCGGCGCGTTCGCCATCCACGCGGGGTCGATGCCGAACCGCAGTCTGCCCTCGCGGCGCGCGGCCAGGTAGCGGTCGCCGAGCACACAGAACACGACGACGAGCAGCAGGCCCCAGCCGAAGGTCACGCGCAGGTACTCGAGCGTGCGCCCGGTGCTCTGCCAGCGGTCCGAGAGCCACTTGTCGTAGGTCATGAACCCGAAGATCGCCAGCCACGCCGGCCAGTTGCGCAGCACGGAATTGCGCAGCACGACCGACATCAGGAACGGGAACAGCATCATCGAGTAGTACATCTGGCCCAGCGAGAGCAGCAGGAACGACGCGGTGAGCAGCACCCCGGAGAACGTGGTGACGAAGAACAGGTCGTCGTGGCGGTAGTAACGCCACAGCAGCCACAGCGTCACCGCGACCACACCGGCCATCACGGCCTGGACCAGCAGGATCAGCCAGTGCGGCAGCCCGTAGTAGAGCCCGTTGCCGCCGATCGAGCTGTTGAAGTAGTCGCGCGTCTGCGCCAGGTACGGCACGACCCGGGTGAAGAACTTCTCGGGGTCGGCCGACAGCGGCCAGGCGATCGCGGTGAGCGTCAGCGGCACACCGAGCGCGGTGATGAAGACCTTCCACTGGCCGCGCACGGCCGCGACGAGCAGCAGCGGCGCCAGCGTCGGCTTCACCGAGATGCTCAACCCGAGTGCGACACCGGCCCACAGATCCCGCCGTGCCAGCAACAGGTGCAGGAACACCAGCTCGGCCAGCAGCAGGCAGCCGTTGACGTTGGTGAAGACCAACGTGTTGGTTACCGTCTCGGAGGCGAACATCGCCAGCAGCAGCGCCGGCGCGGCGATCGAGCCCAGACCGAACTTGAACAGCCGCAGCAGCAGGTACCAGGCGATCAGGATCGCGACAGCGTTGAGACCGATGAACAGCCACCGGGACAGCTCGTATTCGATGATCGCCACCGGGGCGATCAGCAGGGTTCCGCTCGGATAGTAGAGATAGTGCGGGTCGACCGAGGAGAAGTCGGCGGTGTACAGCGGCCTGCCGTTCAGGAACTCGAACGAGGCGTTGTACACAGGCCGGTAGTCGTCGGTGACGAATCCGTTGACCGCCTTGATGAAGACACGGTTCAGCACGGTCATGACCGCGAAGGGCCAGAGTGCGAACTTGATCACCTCGGCGGAGGTGCGAGCGGTGCGGGGCTCGAGCTGTCGGAACAACACTGGGGCACGGTACACCGGATCGGGTAGCGATGGTGTCGCCGGACCCGTCCGACGCGCCGGAATCACATGGTCGTACGACCTGGATCAGGCCGGGCAGGCACCGCCGTCGGCGGGCAATTTCGCCTCGGCGAGATAGTCGGCGACCGCCTTCTGCGCGCAGCCGGAGTGAGCGATCACCGGGTGTCCCCACCCCTGCCAGGTCATCGTGGCGTGCCGGGCGCCCGCCGCCCCGAGGGCACCGGTGACCGAGGCCGCGGCCCCGCCGACGACCGGGTCGGCGGCACCGGCGAACACCAGCACCGGCAGCTCGAGCTTCGTCGGCAGCGGCGGCGCGGTCGAGACCGGCCAGGCCGAGCAGACCATCATCCCGATCGCGGCGGTGCGACCGAAAACCGGATATTTGCCGGCCCAGGTTCCGGCGAGCTCGCGCGCCTTGTCCGGGGTCGGCGGCTGCTGGCTGTCGGTGCACCGGTTGACGAACTCGCCGTCGGAATTGATCGCCGCGGATTCGCGGGCCACCAGCGCCGCCAGCGGGGCGCGGTCGCCACGGTCGGCGGCGGCGAGGACGTCGGCCAGCGCGGTGACCCGGCTCGCCTGGTCGCCGCGCGGGCTCGACAGGAACCCGGTGAGCGCGGTCGAGAGGTCGGCGGCCGAGATGTCGCCCAGGCCGCCGGTGTTCGCCTTGGCCACCAACCCGACGATGGTGGCCCGCGGGTCGGCGCCCAGCGCGCAGTTGGCGGCCTTGCAGCGCTGCGCGAACGCGGTCACCGCGGCTTCGGCGCCGGTCACGGCGGCTTCGGTCTTCGTCGTCACGTCGGCGCCGACCGGTTCGGGGGCGTCGAGGACCAACCGGGCCAGGTGGTCGCCGTAGCGGCGGGCGTAGCTGAGCGCGACCTTGCCGCCGTTGCCCGTGCCGAGCAGGTTGATCTTGTCGACCTGCCACTGCTTGCGCAGCTGTTCGATGTCGTCGGCCGCGTGCGGCGCGTCGAAGGTGCCCTCGTAGGGCTGCAGGAAGTCGCGGCAGGCGATGGTCGCGTCCTGGCTGTAGCCTGCGACGGCGCCGACCTGGTCGTCGCTGCCGACCCCGAACTGGCCGAGGTCGGTCATCACCGCGCGCAGCTGCGCCGGGATGCAGTCGATGGGTTGCGAGGCGCCGATACCGCGCCGGTCCACGGCGACGATCGGCTGTGCGGCCAGCAGCGCGCTGTTCGGCCCGACGGCCAGCCCGGCCAGCGTCGAGGCCGAGGAACGGTCGGCGCCGGAGGTGAGCACCAGCGGCGCGGCGTCGACGGGGGTCTGCGGCAGCCGGGCCCGCAGCGCGCCCGCCCGGAACGTGCCGAGCACGGTGCCCGCGGTGTCGATCGGGGTGGAGAAGTCGGCGCATTCGAGCACCAGCCCGGCCGGGGCCGGACCGAAGTCGAGCGAGCTCAGTGTCGCGGCGGTGCAGTCCTTCCAGGCCAGGTCGGTCTTGGGCGTGTCCGCCTTGGCCGGTTCGTGCACCGGGGGCGCCTCGGTCTGCGCGCCGCCGACCCCCGGCCGCTCCACGGCGACAACGGGCCGATCCGACGGTCCGGCCCCACAGCCCGCGAGCATGATCGACAGTGTCGCGGCCGTCGCCGCGGCCCGAGTCCAGCGCATGGGCTACACACTGCCAGGTTCGGCGCCAGGTTTCATCGACGGGCCCAGCGGGCCAGGACGGTGCCGTCCTCGGCGAGCACGAGCTGCCTGCGGTGCATCGGGATGTCGAAACCGCTCGCCGACAGCGAGATTCGCCCGCCCGCCCCGCCGACCAGCAGCGGCGCGGTGCTCAGGCACAGTTCGTCGACCAGATCCGCCTCGGCGAGCTGCCCGAACAGATGCGGCCCGCCCTCGCACAGCACTCGTTGCAGCCCGCGCTCGGCGAGCACCCGCAGCAGCGCGGCGGGCATGATCGCGGCCTCCCCGGCGACGATCACCTCCGCACCCGCCCGCCCGAGGGCGTCGACCTGGTCCTTGGCGGCGTGCGCGGTGGTGATGATCAGCGGCGGGGTCTCGGCGTCGGTGAAGAACTTCGCGGCCGGATCGAGCCGCGCGCTCGCGGTGACCACCGCGATCGGCGGCGGCGTACCGTCGGCCGACCCGCCGATCCCGTGCCGGAAATGCGCTCGGCGGCGGTCCGGATCGGGGTGCGCGCCGCCGTAGTTCTCCGCGCGCACGGTGCCCGCGCCGACGACGATCACCTCCGCCAGCTCGCGCAGCAGGCCGAACACCCGATGGTCGGCGTCGGTGCCCAGCCCGGCCGAGACACCGTCGACGGTGAACGCCCCGTCGATACTGTTGACGAAGTTCGCGCGCACCCAGGGCCGTTCCAGGTGGCGGGGGTAGGCATAGCACCTGGCCAGTGCGTCGTCGTCGAGGTCTGCGAGCTGGGTCACATTGTGGATACGCTGCATAGGAACCGATGCAACCACGTCCGTACGATTCGTTCATGCAAGAACGCCTCGTCGATCGCCATCCGGAGGTCCCGGCCGACCAGCTCGTCGCGCAGATGGTGCCCCCGCCCATGTTCGACGAGGTCAGCTTCGCCTCCTACATTCCCGACCCCAAGGAACCCAGCCAGGCGGCCGCGGTCCGCAAGGCCGAGGAATTCGCCGGTCAGATCGCCAAGATCCACAAGGCCGCGTCCAAGAAGAGCCTGTTCGGCAAGAAGAAGGCTGTCTCCGGCGCCGGCCTGTACCTCGACGGTGGGTTCGGCGTCGGCAAGACCCACCTGCTCGCCTCGATCTTCCACAGCGCGCCCGCGCCCAAGTCGTTCGGCACCTTCGGCGAGCTGACCAACCTGGTCGGCGCGCTGGGCTTCGTCAACGCCGTCGAGCGCCTCTCCGGCAACAGCCTGCTGTGCATCGACGAGTTCGAGCTCGACGATCCCGGCGACACCACCATGGTCTCGCGCCTGCTCACCGAGCTCTCCGCCGCGGGTGTGTCCATCGCGGCCACCTCGAACACGCTGCCCAGCCAGCTCGGTGAGGGCCGTTTCGCCGCCCAGGACTTCCTGCGCGAGATCAAGAAGCTCGGCTCCATCTTCGAGCCGGTGCGCGTCGACGGCCCCGACTACCGCCACCGCGACCTGCCGCCGGCGCCCGAGCCGACCTCCCCAGACATCCTGGCCGAACGGGCCGCCACCACACCGGGATCCACCCTCGACGACTACGACGCGCTGCTGAAGCACCTGAGCACGCTGCATCCGTCGAAGTACGGCGCCCTGATCAACGGGGTGTCCTCGGTGTTCATCTCCGGCGTGCACCCGGTCACCGACCAGGCCGTCGCCCTGCGCATCGTCGTGCTGGCCGACCGTCTCTACGACGCCAGCATCCCGGTGACGGTCTCCGGCGCGAAGCTCGACGAGATCTTCTCCCAGGAGATGCTCGACGGCGGCTACCGCAAGAAGTACCTGCGCGCGATCTCGCGCCTGCTGGCGCTGTCACGCTTCGAGGCCGCCGCCGCGTGATCGACCGGCGCCGGGTACGTTCGTCCCGACCGTGACCCCGGCGTCGTCGAAGGAGCCTGTCGTGACCCGTAGCCGTGCTGTCCGCGCGAGTCTGGCCGCCGCGACCGGAGTAGCGGTGCTGCTCGGTCCGGCACTCGGCCAGGCTGTCGCCGCGCCCGCGCCCACCAGCGAGATCGGGAGCGCCGATCGGCTGCTCGGCCTCACCGGCGTCCAGAACGCCAGGGACGCGGGCGGTTACCGCACCACCGACGGGCACCGGGTGCGCACCGGGCTGGTGTTCCGCACCGGCGCGCTGGACAAGGCGACCCCCGAGGACCTGGCCCGGCTCAGCGCCCTCGATGTGCGCGTCGTCGACGATCTGCGCACCGGCTACGAGCGGGGCCTGGGCGCGGACCGGCTGCCCGTCGGCGCGGTCGGCAACTCCTACGACGTGATCGGCCAGGCGCCGCCGCTGATCCTGGCGGGCGCGCTGTTCGGCGGCGAGGGCATGTACCGCGCGTTCATCACCGCTCCCGGTGCCAACGAGGCGTTCGCCGCCGTGCTGCGCGACATCATCGCCGCCGACGGCACCGGGGTGCTGTTCCACTGCAGCGCGGGCAAGGACCGCACCGGCTGGACCTCGGCGGTGCTGCTGACGCTGCTCGGCGTCGACCGGGCCACCGTCACCGCCGACTACCTGGCCTCCAACACCTACCGCAACGCCGCGCCCACCGACCCGCTCAACGGCGTGCAGCAGAGCTGGCTCGACGCCGCCTTCGATCAGGCGAACCAGAGCTACGGCAGCTTCGACAGCTACATCCGCGCCGGTCTCGGCCTGTCCGAGTCCGAGATCACCGCGCTGCGGGCGGCGCTGCTCGTCTGAGCCTCACAGCGCCCGTTCGTACACGAAGTCGGAGTGCACCTGGGTGCCGACCGTGAAGGTCTTGGTGCCCACCTGCGTGAAACCGTGCTTGGCGTAGAACTTCTGGGCGCGCTCGTTGGCCTGGTTCACCCCCAGCCACAGCACCGTCGCGCCCGACTCGCGGGCGGTCGCCACCGCGGCGGTCATCAGCGCGGCGGCGACGCCGCTGCCGTGGTGTCCCGGCAGCACGTACATCTTGCTCAGCTCGACCACCGCACCCGGGCTGACCTGGGCATCCACCTCCGGATCGATCGGCCTGCCCGCGACGAGCATGGCGTAGCCGACGATCTCGTCGCCCTCGACGGCCTTGAGGACCGTGCGCTCCGGATCGGACAGGTACTCGCCGAACCGTTCGCCCGAGAGCATCTGCTCGAGGAAGATCTCGATGTCGCCCTGGGTGGCTTCCGGCGGGCACGCCAGCGGGAAGGTCGCCGCGGCGACATCACTGAGCTCCTCGGCATCCCAGAGCCCGGCCCGATCGACGACGACGGAACTGTTGGTCATAGTTCCAGTACAGCACGGGTCGGCCCGGCGGCGGTGGCACCCTGGCATCGGTGCCGAGTACTCTCCTCGCCATGACGAGCGGTAGCCGCATCGGGATCGTCGGTGCGGGAGTTGCGGGTTTGGCCTGCGCGAAAGTGTTGAGTCGGGCGGGTTTCCCGGTCGAGGTGTTCGACCGGGCCCCTGATGTCGGAGGTGTGTGGAGCGCCACCCGACGCTATCCGGGGCTGCGCGCGCAGAACAGCAAGTTCCGGTACCACTTCAGCGATTACCCGATGCCCGAGGACTTCCCGCGCTGGCCCGACGGCCAGCAGGTCCAGGCTTACCTGGCCGGGTACGTCCACGAGTTCGGCCTGGCCGAGCACCTGCGACTGGGCACCGAGGTCGTCGCCGCCGACCCGGTCGACAGCGGCTGGCTGCTCGAGGTCCGCGATCGCGACGGCGTGCACCGCACGACCTGCGATCACCTGATCGTCGCCAACGGCGTGTTCAGCGAACCGGTCATGCCCGCGCTGCCCGGCGCGGCGGCGTTCGCGGCCGCGGGCGGTCGGCTCGTCCACGTATCGGACTTCCACGACGTCGAGCAGGCCCGGGATCGCTCGGTGGTCGTGATCGGCTACGGCAAGTCGGCCTGTGATGTCGCCGAGGCCGTCAGCCATCTGGCCGACGAGACCAGCGTCGTCGCGCGCAGGCTCACCTGGAAGATGCCGCACAAGGTCGACTTCGGCCTCGACTACGAGCGGCTGTTGCTGACCCGCCTGGGCGAGGCGCACTTCCGGTCGCGGGAGCCGCACCGTGTCGAGCGCTGGCTCGACGGGCTCAGCCTGCGCCAGGCGAACCTGGATCTGCTGCAGGAGCGGGTGACGCGCAAGCTGCGGCTGCGCGAGCTCGATCTGCTCCCGACGGGCGGCATCGAGGAGATGGCCGACAGCAGCGCGAGCCTGGCGACCGAGGGCTTCGCCGAGCAGGTCGAGGCGGGCCGGATCAGCGTTCACCGCGAGACCGAGGTCACCGAGCTGATCGGCGGGCAGCACGGGCCCGCGGTGCGCCTGTCCGACGGCACCCTGAAGCTGGCCGAGATCGTCGTCTGCGCCACCGGATATCAGCAGGAGGTGCCGTTTCTGACCCCGTTCGTGCGGCGCAGCCTGACCGACGAGGTCGGCGATTTCCGGCTCTTCCGCAACATCCTGCCGGTCGAGGTGCCCAACCTGACCTTCGCCGGCTACAACAACTCCAATGTGAGCGCGCTGAGCGCGGAGGTCGGCGCGCATTGGATCGCCGGGCTGCTCACCGGCAAGTTCGTGCCGCCGATGCCCGAGCAGATGAACTCCGAGATCGACGAGCGGCTGCGGTGGTCGCGGGAACGCACCGAGGGCCATCACGCCCAGGGCGCGTCGGTGGTTCCGTTCTCCCTGGCCAACATCGACGAGATGCTCGACGACCTGCGTACCCCGCTGCCGCTGACCAGCCGGCTGGCCCAGTGGGTGCGCCCGGTGCGGCCCGCCACCTACCGGCGGGTGCTGCGTGACCATCCGGCCACCGTCCCCGCGCCGCCCGCGCCCGCACCGGTTGCCGAGCGGTAGCCCGACACGCTGGATCGCCGCCGCCGCAACACTTGGCGGTGATCATTGCGTTGGTGATAATCCTCGCGTGGACGCGCTGGATCTGAACCTGTTGCTCGCCCTCGACGCGCTGCTCGAGACCAATAGCGTGACCGAGGCGGCCCGGCGTCTGCACACTTCGACCTCGGCGATGAGCCGCACGCTGACCCGGTTGCGTACCGTGCTGGGGGACCCGCTGCTGGTGCGCTCCGGCCGACAACTCGTGCCCACCCCGCGGGCACTCGAGTTGCGCCACGACGTCGCGGGCCTGGTCGATCAGGCGCGGTTGCTGCTCACCGCCCGCGACGGCACCGGCGCGGGACGCCACCGCGATTTCGTTGTCCGGGTGGCCGATTCGGTGGCCCCGCGCCTGACCGGTCCGCTCCTGGCCGCGGTCCGCACCGAGCTGCCCGGCGTCACGGTACGGGTGCTGGCCGCCGACGCCGCGGACGGTGCGGTCGCCCTGCGCGACGGCCGGGTCGACGTGGAGGTCGGCATGATCGGTCAGACCGATCCGGAGACGGTGGTGACCCGCCTGTTCGCCGACCGCTGGGTCGGCCTGGCCGCCGCGACGCACCCCTTCGGCGCCGACCGCCCGACCGTCGCCGCCTACGCCTCCGCCCAGCACCTCGAGGTCTCGGCCACCGGCCGCACCCACAGCCCCATCGACGACCGCCTGGCCCTGCACGGCCGCACCCGGCGCGTGGTCGCCACCGTGCCCGACCTGTCCACGGCCCTGTTCACCGTCGCCACCACCGAACTGGTCTGTCCTGCCCTGGAACTGCTGTCGCGCCCCGCCGCCGTTGCCCTCGGCCTGACGATGTTCGAGATCCCCCTGCCCCTGCCCGCTCCCGTCGTCGCGATGGCCTGGCATCCCCGCAACACCGCCGACGGAGGCCACCGAGCACTGCGCGACCTCATCGGCGTCATCCTGCGCGACGCCCCGCACCCCGACCTGGTCGCAGCACCCGTCTGACCGGCCCCCGACGCCGGTCTCCCCGAACGGCTTCCGGCACCGGCGGCCTGGGCCTGCTCCTGCGCTGGTGCTAGCCGGGCTCTGTGGTCGGCGACCCGAAGACGTCGCTCCGCCCCGGCGGCAGCCCCGACGATCGCTTCAATTCGTCCAGCATCGCCTGCAGTTTGTCGACGTGCGCGCGCTCGATGTCGAACGCCCGGAACGTCCCCGTCACGGTGATCCCCGCCGCGTCGGTCGCGGTCGGCGGCGCCGGATCGGACGCCACACGATCGAGCGGGCTGGTCGCCGGCGCCTCCGGTCCACGCGCATTCGCCGCGGCGAACCCACCGGCCCGCGCCGATTCGCTCCCAGAGCCCCCCGCGGGCTCGAGGCCCTCGGTTCCTCGGTCGCTGGTCGAGCCGCCGAACCGCGTCGCGGGCTCCAGACCTGCGTTGTCGTAGTCGCTGGTGGAGCTGCTGAATCGGGTGGTGGGTTCCAGGCCCGCGTTGTCGTGGTCGCTGGTCGAGGCACCGAATCTTGTTGAGGGTTCGAGGCTCGCGCTTGCGCGGTCGGCCGCGGAGGCAGCGTGCCCCGCGTTGCCGGTGGACTGTCCGGCAGCGCCGGGGTCCTTCGGCACGGACAGGCGGGCGGGTGGCGGCGGTGGCGTGTCACCCGAGGAAGTGAGGCGCTCTCGCGGGACCTCGTCGAACATCGACCCGGGGCGCTGCGAGTCGCCGCCGGTGAAGCCGTTGCGGGCGTAGCCGTTCGGGCTCGGGGCCGACGGCGTGGTCAGGTCCTCGTCGGTGAAGGTCCAGTGGATTCCGCTGGTGGTGGTGCCGGAGGCCGCGGGCTCCGGTGACGTGGCGGAGCGCGGATCGAACCCGTCCACCGGGGAGGCACCGGCCGTCTCGCCCCGGTCACCCGCGGTGAGACCGGCAGACCGGGGATCACTCACGACTCGCTCGAGGTCGTCGGCCGTCGCATCGATCCGATTGCCGGACAACGCCTCCGACGATCCCGCTGCCGGTCCGGCGCCCACGCCCGGCGCGGTCGTCGCCCCGGTGGGCTTGCCGACCGGCCTGGCCCGCTCCACACCGGTCTCGGCGGGCGGGCGCATCCCGGTCTCCGTCGGCGGATCCGACACCATGTCGACGGCAGCGGCATTCGCCTGCGACGCGTGGGCACCGTCGATCACCCGGTCACCGCCACGGGCGGCCTCACCCAGCGCGGTTCGACCCGGCACGGTGAGCTCGTCGGCAGCCCCTGCGACAGACTCTCCCCGGCGCGCCGCGACCTCGGCCGACAGTGCACTTGTCCCGGTAGCGTTCCCCCCTGGCAGATCTGCCTCCGGCGACGCTCCCTCGCGTCCGAGCGCCGACATCGACACCGTCCGCCCACCGACCTCGGCGTCACGACCCGAACCACCGGCCTCGCCACCCCGGCTCGCACCGTTGTGCGGCAACCGCTGCGTGCCTGGCCGTTCCACGGCCTCGATCACGGTGTCGTCCGACAACTCCACCGCCCGGCCGTTCACCGACCCCAACCGCGCGGCGACACCGGTCCGCTCCGCCGTCGCGGCCGCGTCACTTCGTCCGGCAGCCGCGGCGAGGGCATCCAACTCGGCTGCCGCGGCTAGGCGGTCGGCCCATTCGCGGGCGGTCGCCGTGGGCACGACATCGTCGGTCTGCTGCTGCGCGGCGGCGGCCAGGCGATCGGCCCACGCCCGCGCGGCG
>NZ_JBCGFB010000149.1:0-13098 GCF_038752175.1 Nocardia sp. No.11
TGCGCGCGGCTGCGGGCCGCACCGGACTCGGTCGACCTGCCCGCGCGCTTGTCCCTGTTCGGCCTCACCCGGCTGCCCGCCGATCAGCTCGCGGTGCTCGTCGCGCTGGCCGAGCACCGCGACGTCCACCTCTGGCTGGCCCATCCGAGCCCCGCGATGTGGACGGCGTTGTCGGCGGCCGACCCTGTCACACGGCTCCACGGGGAGGTGGACGCGCCGGTGGTGACGCGCTCGGCCGACCACACCGCCGACCTCGTCCGGCACCCGCTCCTGGCCGGCCTGGCCAGGGACGTGCGGGAACTCCAGCGGCGGCTGAACCCGGTGCTGCACAGCACCATCCACCTCCCCGGCGCGCCCGCGAACGCCACGCTGCTCGGCATCGTCCAGGCGGCGATCCGCGACGACCAGGTCCCCGGGCCGGGCGCGGCAGCCGACGGCAGTGTCGAGCTGCACGCCTGCCACGGCCCCGCCCGCCAGGTCGAGGTGCTGCGCGACCTGCTGCTGACGACCTTCGCCGCCGACCCCGACCTGCAACCGCGCGACGTGCTGATCATGTGCCCCGACGTGGAGGCCTATGCGCCGCTGGTCCGCGCGGCCTTCGGTCACCGCGGCACCGGCGCCGTCGATCTGCCCGTCGAGGGCGAGCACCCGGCCCACCAGCTGCGCGTGCGGCTCGCCGACCGTGGGCGGGCGGTCACCAACCCGATGCTCGCGGTGGTCATCGAGCTGCTCGAGCTCGCCGACGGTCGCGTCACGGTGACGCAGGTGCTGGACCTGGCGGCGAGCGAGACCGTGCGCAGGCGCTGCGGTTTCGACGACGACGACATCGAGCGGCTGCGCGAATGGGCCGCCGAGTCCGGCGCCCGCTGGGGGATCGGGCAGCGTCAGCGCGAGGCGTTCGGCCTGGCCGACTTCGCGCAGAACACTCTCAACGCCGCGGTCGACCGGATCCTGCTCGGCGTCACCGCCGACGAATCCGGCGACGACTGGCTGGACCTGGCCCTGCCGCTCGACGACGTCGACTCCAACGATGTCGATCTGGCGGGGCGCTTCGCCGAGTTCGTCGACCGGCTCGCCGTCTGCCTGCGCGATCTGCGCGGCCCGCGACCGGCCGCCGAGTGGACGGCGGTGCTGCTGCGCGCGGTCGACCTGCTCACCGATGTGCCCGACGCGCACTCCTGGATCCGGACCGAGGCGCGCCGCGAGATCGTCGCCGCCACCGAGCACGCGGGCCGGACGCCGCTGCGCCTGGCCGATGTCGCGGTGCTGCTGACCGGTCGCCTCGCGGGCGGACCCGGACGGGCGAATTTCCGCACCGGCGAACTCACGGTGTGCACGCTGGTCCCGATGCGGTCGGTGCCGCACCGGGTGGTGATCCTGCTCGGCCTCGACGACGAAGTCTTCCCGCGGCCGGGCTCCGTCGACGGCGACGACCTGCTGGCCCGCGACCCGCTCGTCGGCGAACGCGATGCCCGCAGCGAGGACCGCCAGCTGCTGCTCGACGCGATCATGGCGGCGGGCGAACGGCTGCTGATCCTGCACACCGGCGCCGACCCGGTGACCGGTGCCGCGCGCCCGCCTGCGGTGCCGGTGGCCGAGCTGCTCGACGTCCTCGCCGCCCACGTCGGTCCGGACGCGATGGCCGCGGTGCACGTCCGCCATCCCCTCCAGGCCTTCGATCGGCGCAATTTCGCCCCCGAGCGGCCGCGCAGCTTCGACACTGTCGCGCTGGCGGGCGCCCGTGCGGCCGCCCGGCCCGCGCGGCCGCGCCCGCCGTTGCTGNTGCACGTCCGCCATCCCCTCCAGGCCTTCGATCGGCGCAATTTCGCCCCCGAGCGGCCGCGCAGCTTCGACACTGTCGCGCTGGCGGGCGCCCGTGCGGCCGCCCGGCCCGCGCGGCCGCGCCCGCCGTTGCTGACCGATCCGCTGCCGCCGGTCCCGCAGGGGGATGTGGCACTGGCGGAGCTGATCGCCTTCGCCGAGCATCCGGTGCGCGCGTTCCTGTGGCAGCGCCTCGGCCTGCGGGTGCCCGAGGAAGCCGAGGACATCGCCGACCAGCTGCCCATCGAACTCGACGGCCTGGCGAAATGGGATCTGGGCGAACGGATGCTGTCGGCGCGGCTCACCGGCGCCGACCCCGCCGGGCTGCGTGCCGCGGAATGGCGGCGCGGCACGTTGCCGCCCTTCGCTTTCGGCGGCGCGGTCCTCGACGAGGTGGAGGGCACCGTCGACACGCTCGTGCGCACCGCCCAGCCCGACTACGAAGCGAGTCCGCGCGCGGTCGACATCGCCGTCGACCTCGGCGGCGGCCGCACCCTGGCCGGCACCGTGCCCGAGGTCCGCGGCGAGACGCTGGTGCGCACCACCTACTCCCGGCTGGCCCCGAAACATCGCCTGGCCGCCTGGGTTTCGCTGCTGGCGCTCGCCGCGACCGAGGATCGGTCGTGGCGGGCGATCAGCACGGGGCGCGGTCAGTTCCGCAGCAGGCCGGTCGCCCGGTCGGTGATCGTGGCGCCCGAGGCGCCCGCCGCGCTGGCGGTGCTCCGCGAGCTGGTCCGGCTGCGCGACGAAGGGCTGTGCGAGCCGCTACCGGTCGCACCGGCCGCCACCGCCGCCTACGCCGAACGCCGTTTCCGGGGCGACAGCGTCGCCGACGCCTTGCTCGCCGCCGAACACGCCTTCGACGGCGGCCCCAACGGTCCCGACAAGTTCGGTGACCACACCGACCGCTATCTGCGTTATGTGTGGGGCCGGGCCCCGCGCTTCGACCGTTTCGCCGCCGCTCCCGCCCCGGCGGGCGAACCGGAGAGCACCCGGTTCGGGGCGATCGCGCGGCGCTGGTGGGCGCCGCTGCTGGCGGCGGAGAGTCAGGGGCAGCCGTGACGGGGACGACCTCGGCGCCGGCCGCCTTCGACGCGGCCGGACCACTACCGGCGGGCACCACGGTGCTCGAGGCGAGCGCGGGCACCGGCAAGACCCACGCCATCGTCGGTCTCGCGGTGCGCTACGTCGCCGAGGCGGGCATCGCCATCACCGAGCTGCTGCTGGTGACCTTCAGCCGCGCTGCCACCCAGGAACTGCGCGAGCGCACCAGGGACCGCTTCGTGACGGTCGCCGCCGCGCTCGCCGATCCGGGCGCCGCGCGGGTCCATCCGGACGAGCTGGTGCGCGCGCTGGCCGACACCGATCCGGCGACCGTGCGCCTGCGCAGGCACCGATTGCTCACCGCCCTGGCCGATTTCGACGCGGGGACCATCGCCACCACGCACTCGTTCTGTCAGCGGATGCTCGACGAACTGGGCCTGGCCGGTGAACACGATCCGGGCGCGCGACTGGTGGAATCGGTCGACGAGCTGGTCGCCACCGTCGCCGACGACCTCTACCTCGCCCGCTACGCCCGCGACCGCGCGCCGTTCACGGTGCGCGAGGCGCACACCCTCGCGCTGGCCGCCGTGCACGACCGCCATGCCGACCTGGCGCCGCGCACCGACGGTGCGGCGGGGGAGCGGGTGGCCTTCGCGACGGCGGTGCGCGCGGAGACCGAACGCCGCAAGCGTCGGGCGGGACTGCGCGATTTCGACGATCTGCTGGTGCTGCTGCACGAGGTGCTGGCCGACCCGGACCACGGCCCACGCGCGTGCGCACGGATCCGGCAGCGGTACCGGGTCGCGCTGGTCGACGAGTTCCAGGACACCGACCCGCTGCAATGGGACATCCTGCGCCTGGCCTTCCACGAACACGCCACGCTGGTGCTGGTCGGCGACCCGAAGCAGGCCATCTACGCCTTCCGTGGCGCGGAGGTGCTCAGCTACCTGGACGCGGTCGCGCTGGCCGAGCGGCGCAGCGAACTCACCCGCAACTGGCGCAGCGACGCCGGACTGCTGCGGGCGCTCGACCACCTGTGTGGCGGGGCGGAACTGGGTCATCCGGAGATCAGCGTCTATCCGGTGACGCCGACCCGGCCGGCGACCCGGCTGCACGGCGATCCGGACGTGATCACCCCGCTGCGGCTGCGGGTGCTGCCGCGGACCGGCGCGGGCCCGCGCAACCGGTCGGGGTTCCCCTCGGTCGGCAGGCAGCGCGCCGAGGTGGCCGACGACCTGGCCGCCGACATCGTCACCCTGCTCGAGTCCGGCGCCACCATCGAGGCCAAACCCGAACGCGGCGCCGATCATTCGCTCACCGAGGTCGGCGACGGCCGGGTGCGCAGGCCGATCGGGCCCGGCGACATCGCGGTACTGGTGCGGACCCGCACCCAGATCGATGTGGTGCGGGCGGCGCTGGACCGGGTCTGGGTCGCCTCCGTGCTGGCCGGCGGCACCAGTGTGTTCGCCACCGTGGCCGCCACCGACTGGCTGTGGGTGCTGCGTGCGCTCGAGCAGCCGCATCGGGGTGACCGGGTCCGGCTGGCCGCGTGCACGCCGATCCTGGGCGTCACGGTGGCCGAGATCGATGCCGGGGGAGCCGATCTCGTCGGGCGGGTCTCGACGCAGCTGCGGGAGGCGGCGCGCCTGTTCGCCCGTGCCGGGTTCGCCGCGGTCTTCGACAAGCTCGCCACCGAGACCGATCTCGCGCCGCGCCTGCTGGCGGTGGAGAACGGCGAGCGCGAACTCACCGACCTGCGCCACCTCGCCCAGCTGCTCGACGAGGTGGCCCTGGCCGACGGGCTCGGCCTGACCGCGCTGACCCGCTGGCTGGCCGATCGGGTCCGCGATCCGGAGGCGGGCAGCGTCAGCGGCCGCAGCAGGCGCCTGGACCGCGACGCCGCCGCCGTGCAGATCGCCACCGTGCACGCCAGCAAGGGACTCGAATTCCCGCTCGTGTACCTGCCTTTCGCATGGGACAGCGCCAAGAACCCGTATCCGGCCACGCTGCTGTTCCACGACGACAACGGCACCAGGGTGCTCGATATCGGCGGCAAGGAAGCACCCGGTTACGGTGAGCGCCAATTGCGCAGCGAGGCCGAGGAATCGGGCGAGGAGCTGCGGCTGCTCTACGTCGCGCTGACCCGTGCCATGTGCCAGGTCGTCGCCTGGTGGGCACCCGCCGTCACCACCGCGGCGGCACCGCTGCACCGGATGATCCTGGGCCGCAGGCCCGGCTCGGCGCAGGTTCCGCGCCGCGCCGACATCCCCGCGGACGCCGCTGCCGTGCAACGACTCGTGGAGTGGGCGGCGCCCGCGTCCGAGGTGATCTCGGTGACCGCGGTGGACCGGCCCGACGATGTCGAGCCGCGCCGGGTCAGGACCGAACTGCCGACCGGTGAGCTGGCTGTCGCGGCGTTCTCGCGGGTACTCGATCAGCAGTGGCGGCGGACGTCGTATTCCGCGCTCACCGCGGGCGCGCACGATCTGGCCGGGGTCAGCGAGGAAGAACCCGAGGACGGGCCCGGACCCGACGACGAGCCGGCCGACGCCCCGCTCGACGCTCCCGCCGTCGACACCGGTGCGCCGTCGCTGATGAACGCGCTGCCCTACGGCGCCGAGTTCGGCACCCTCGTGCACGGCATCCTGGAAACCGTCGACACCTCGGCCCCGGATCTGGCCGTCGAGGTCGCCGCCCGCTGTGCGGAGGCCGTCGAGCACACCATGGCCGAACTCGATGTCGACCTGCTGGCCACCGCCCTGCTCGAGGTCCTGCGCACCCCCGCCGATTTCGGCTCGCTCGCGGCGGTCGCCACCCGGGACCGGCTGTGCGAGCTGGAATTCGAACTGCCCCTCGGTGGCGGCGACACCCCGGGCGCGCGGTCGGCCGGGATGCACGCCGTCGCCGAGTTGTTGCGGACGCATCTGCCCGCCGACGACGTGCTCGCCGGTTACGCCGACCACCTGGCCGCGTTGCCCGACACCGTCCTGCGCGGCTACCTCACCGGCAGTATCGACGCCGTGCTGCGGGTGCCCGGCGACGCCGGGACGCACCGCTACCTGATCGTCGACTACAAGACGAACCGGCTCGGCACGGGTGATCTCACCGTCGAGCACTACCGTCGCGAGCACATGGTGACCGAGATGATCCGCTCGCACTATCCGCTGCAGGCCTTGCTGTACGCGGTGGCGCTGCACCGCTATCTGCGCTGGCGGCTGCCAGGCTACGATCCCGCCCGGCACCTCGGTGGCGCGCGGTACCTGTTCGTGCGCGGCATGATCGGTGCGCTGACCCCGCCCGGCCACGGCGTGTTCGACTGGCATCCGCCCGCCGAACTCGTTGTCGCGCTGTCGGATCTGCTCGCGGGAGGACCACGATGACCGCGCGTGGACACGACCCGCGTAGGTCGGTCGTGGCCGACCGCCGTCGCTCCGGGGAGGTCGGTCGGTGACGTCGATTCAGGTGGCGCAGCGCGGAACCGGGCTGTTGCGGGTGTTCAACGAGGCCGGGGTGCTCTCCGCCGCGGATGTGCATGTCGCGGTGCGGCTGGGCCGGATGGGACGCGAGGAGTCCGAGGACGTGCTGTTCGCGGCCGCTCTCGCCGTGCGTGCGGTGCGGTCGGGCTCGGTGTGCCTGGAACTGGCCAGGATGCGGGAGATCGGCATCGATGCCGACGAAAGCCGCGACACCGCGGCGGGAATCGATCCGGCCACCCTGCCGTGGCCCGACACCGACCAGGTGCTGGCCGCGCTGCGCCGCAGTCCGCTCATCCGCGGCGGGCAGGCCGGTCCGCTGCGGCCGCTGCGGTTGGTCGAAGCCGACGCCGAGGGTGGCGCGCTGCTCTACCTCGACCGGTACTACCAGCAGGAGCAGACCCTGCGACGGGTCCTCACCGTGCGCAGTGCCGACCACCCGGAGATCGACACCGCGCTCGTGCGCGCCGAACTGGATCGGCTGTTCGCCGACCCCCTCGGCGCGGGGCCGGACCGGCAGCGATTGGCCGCCGCGCTCGCCGCCACCCACTGGACCACGGTGGTCGCGGGTGGTCCCGGTACCGGCAAGACCCACACCATCGCCCGCATCCTCGCGCTGCTCACCGCCCACCGCCGCGCCACCCCCAAACTTCCCGCCCTGCGGATCGCCCTGGCCGCGCCGACCGGCAAGGCCGCCGCGCGCCTGCAGGAAGCGGTGCGCGAACAGGCCGCCGAACTCGGGCTCCCCGAACTGACCGCCGCCACCCTGCACCGCCTCCTCGGCTGGCAGCGGGGGCGCACCACACGATTCCGCCACCACGCGCACAACCGGCTGCCCTACGACGTGGTCGTCGTCGACGAGACCTCCATGGTGTCACTGACGATGATGAGCCACCTGTTCTCGGCACTGCGACCGGACACCCGGCTGGTCCTGGTGGGCGACCCGGATCAGCTGGCCTCCGTCGATGCCGGTGCGGTGCTGGCCGACCTGGTCGCGGGCCCGATCAGCGGCGCGCCGAATCCGGCACTGCGGGAGCTGCTGCGCTCCGATCCGAGTCCTGGGGCCGCGGATGATGCGGCGGACGGTCGGGTGGAGTTCCCGACCGGCGTGGCGCATCAGGAAGGGGCGCCACGGGATCCGGAGTCGCTGAGCGCACTGGAACAGCGCCGCCTGCGCGGTGGCATCGTCCGGTTGACCCGAGGGCGGCGCTTCGGCGGCCGAATCGCCGACCTGGCGGTCGCGGTGCGGGCAGGCGATGCCGATGCCGCGCTGGCGATCCTGCGGGCCGGTGGTGACGACGTGTCACTGTGCGCGCCCGACGAGACCGCGGCGGTCCGGGCGGACGTGACCGGGGCGGCCCTCGCGGTCACCGCCGCCGCGAACGCGGGCGACGCGGTCGGCGCGCTGACCGCGCTGGAATCGCATCGGTTGCTCTGCGCGCATCGGCAGGGTCCGTTCGGGGTGGAGCGGTGGGATCGGATGGCCGCGGAGTGGGCCGCGGCCGGTGGCGCGGGACCCGAAGGGCCGCAAGCGGCCTGGTATCCCGGCCAGCCGCTGCTGGTCACCGCCAACGATCACGAGGCGCGGATCTACAACGGTGACACCGGCGTCATCGTCCGCAGGCCCGACGGGTCGCTGCGGGCGGCCCTGCAGCGCGGCAGCGAGCCCTACCTCGTGCATCCGACCCAGTTCCCGGCCGTCGTCACGGTGTTCGCGATGACGATCCACCGCAGCCAGGGCAGCCAGTACGACACCGTCTCGGTCGTCCTGCCCGAACCCGAATCCACGCTGCTCACCAGGGAACTGCTCTACACCGCGATCACCCGCGCCCGCACCCATGTGCGCATCATCGGCACCGAGGAGTCCATTCGCGCCGCGATCGGACGACGGGTGCTCCGGGCCAGCGGACTGTCCCGGAGCACCCAGTCCTGACCCGGCCTCAGCGCGCCGATCCGCGCGACAGGTTCCACGACCACCAGTGGTCGTCGTCGAGGTCGGCGCGGATCGGGTCCTCGATGTCGGCGCGCAGCCCGGCGGGCAACCCGTCCAGCGCGGGCAGGATGTCCGGGGACAGGGTGCTCAGATACTCGGTGTCGAGCCGCTTGCCGTGTTCCCAGCGGGCGATATTGCGTTCGGCGACAAAGCGTTCCGGGTCGAGCACGGCGAGCGCGAGGAGGGTGGCGAGCGCGGTGCCGACCGCGGCGCGCGGCACCCAGCTCCAGCGCAGCCGGGCGATCGCGACCAGCACGAGCACATAGACCAGACCGACCCACAGCTCACACACCTCCACCAGCAGGCGCAGCACCGTGAAGCCGTAGGCCTGTTGATAGGTCCACATCCGCGCCAGCGCCGAGCCCACGATCACCAGCGCCAGCACGCTCACCGCGCCGAGCAGGACCCGGAGCCAGCGCCGGTCGGCGGCCGTCTCCTGCGACGCCCAGTGCAGCACCGCCAGGATCACCGCCAGGGTCAGGATGCTCACCACCGACAGCTGCCAGAAGCCGCTGCGCGCGTACTCGGCGTAGGTGAGACCGGCGGTGCGCTGGACATAGTCGTCACCGCCGAACAGGGCGACGAACTGGGCACCGAGGAACACGCCGAACAGCACGGTCAGCGCGCCGACCGGCAGCATCCATTCGCTGCGCGTCCACAACCGGGCGGGCCGCGGCTGGGCGTCGGCGGCGGCGAGCGGCCCGGCGAGCAGGTACAGCCCGCCGAGCGCACCCATCCCGATCACCGCGAACAGCAGAATCCACTGCCAGGCCGTCGCCGCATCGATCGACGGCACCAACCCACTGAGCAACTCGGCGAAGGTGGCGTCCGCACCGCCCAGCAGCGGCACGAACACCACGAGCAACGCGGCCGTCACCGCGACCGACGCACCATAGCGCCGCACGCTCGACAGCTCCGTGGGCCGCGCCCCGCGCACCCCCGAGAAGGCCCACGGCACCGCCCCGACCGAGGCCAACGGCACCGCGACCATGTCGTGCACGATCCCGCGATTCGATCGCCGCCCCAACACCCCCAGCGAGCCCGCGACACACGCCGCCAGCACACACAGCACGAACAACCACCCCGCGGCCCGGAACGCACCGACCCCGAGCAGCGCGAGCGCGGCGGCGGTCCACCACAGCCGATGCCGCGCGGCCACGGCCTCGGCAGTCGGCGAGGTGCTCGCGTCCGGCGGTGTCGGCACACGCGATGCCGACTCGCCGGTCGCCGGTCCGACCGTCGCCGCGGGCACCGGGTCGACACCGGCGGTCTCGGTAGCGCCGGTCGGCGGCGGGGGAGTCACCGCGGTCGGGGGTGCGGTGCGAGTCGAAGTAGACGGAACTTCTGTGGCGGGCGGGGTATTCTCGACGCTCGACGGAGCGGATGTGGTTGGGGCGGCGGCCACCGCAGGTGCGGATTCGCGGTGCGCATCGGCACTCGAATCCGATTCTGTTGCTTCCGCAGCGGACCGGCTCGTCGGTGCCGAGCGGCTCGTCTCCCTGGTGACAACGGTCGGGCTGTCCGGCGTTGGAGCGGACTGGGGGGCACCAGCGCTGTCGGTCGGCTCGGATTCGAGGATCTCCGTAGCGGACGCGGAACCGGCGGGTGCAGCCTGTGGTGTCGTCTTGTCCAGCGCCGTAACGGGATCGGAAGGCGCTGGAGCCGCGATCGAGGTGTCCTCGTCCGCCGGTACCGGAGCGCCCGACGAACCCGGTGCGTGTGCCGGGGTGGCGTCGGAATAGGTGGTCGAAGCCTTGTGCGCCGCAGCCACTTCGGTCTCGGCGGACCCGACCGTGGGCGTAGGCACGACAGTCGACGGGCTGCCTTCGGCCGGGTCGCCGATCGACGGCGTCGTCCCGGCGGAGGTGAGCGTGTCGGGTTGCGCGGGACCCGGCGTCGATGTGCCGGAATCGGCCGACCTGCGGGCGCGGTGGTCGACGACGCCGAGCGCACCCGCGACGACACCGCCGGCCAGGAGCCAGCCGATGCCGGGGCGATCGAGGGGAATCACTGTCGCGCCGACGATGCCGGCCACGGCCGCGGCGGGCAGGACACCGGCCGGGCGGGCGACGTGGTACCGGCGCCGGTAGACCGGTGGCGGCGGCGGTAACGAGGGCATGGCAGGCATCGAGGGCGCGGACGCGGGCCTCGGTGGGGGAGCGGGGTCGGTGGTGGTCGCCGTGGCGGTGGCCGCGGGTTGGCCGGGTGTTCGCGGGGTGGTGGATTCTGCGGTCATGTCCCCTCCGATGGGTGTGCGGGATCGTCCCGGGACGTGGGTCCGGGATGGTGAGTCGGGATGTGGTCGGGTCAGTCCGCGGGCAGGACCACGCGGATGCGGGAGCCGGGGTCGGCGACGGCGATGGTGCCGCCGTGCAGGTCGATCACCCAGCGCGCGATGGCCAGGCCGAGGCCGGTGCCGCCGCCGTCGGTGCGCCCGCCCCGGGTGAATCGGTCGAAGACGGTGGCGCGGTCCGCCTCCGGGATACCGGGACCCTCGTCCTGGATCTCGAGGACCGTCGCGCCGGGGACGACCCGCGCCGACACGCGGACCTCACCGCCGGCCGGTCCATGCCTGGCCGCGTTGTCGAGCAGGTTGAACAGCACCTGGTGCAGGCGGGCCCGGTCGGCGAGCACGGTCGCCCCGGCCGGCTCGATCGAGGTGGTGAACCGGACGCCGCGGCCGAGTGCGGCCGTCATCACCTCGGCCTCGGCGATCACCTCCGCCAACAGCGGTGCCAGCGGCAGCTTCTCGCGATCGAGGGTGAACGCGCCGGCCTCGATGCTGGACAGATCGAGCAGTTCGGAGACGAGCAGGCCGAGCCGTTCGGTCTGGGCCAGCGCGGTGCGCAGTGTCGCCGGATCGGGTTCGCTCACCCCGTCGACGATGTTCTCCAGCACCGCGTGCAGCGCGGTCACCGGCGTGCGCAGCTCGTGCGAGACATTGGCGATGAGGTCGCGGCGCTGGCGGTCGGCCGCGGCCAGGTCGGCCGCCATCTGATTGAACGCGGTCGCCAGCTGCCCCACCTCGTCACGGGAACTGGCCCGGACCCGGAAGCTGTAGTCGCCGTGGGCCATCCGCCGCGCGGCCGCGGTCATCTCGCGCAGCGGGCGGGTGATGCCGTGCGCGAGGAACTGCGAGGTGACCAGCGCGATGATCATCGCGGTGAGCGTGGTGAACGTCGGCAGCCAGCCGATCCGCAGCCAGAAGTAGGCGAACGCGACCGCGCCCGAACACACCATGAGCACGGCCAGCTTCAGCTTGATGGAGCGCAGCGGATCGAGCGGCCGGGGCATCCGGTCGGCCACCCGGTCGAGGAATGTGCGCGCGGCGTCGGCGGACAGCTCGCTCATCGCGCGTCCAGGGCGTAGCCGACACCGTGCACGGTGCGGATCAGATCGGCGCCGAGCTTGCGGCGCAACGCCTTGATGTGGCTGTCGACCGCGCGGGTGCCCGAGGCGTCGGACCAATCCCAGATGTCCTCGAGCAGCCGCTCCCTGGCCAGGACGGCGCGGGGACGCTGCGCGAGACGAGCCAGCAGATCGAACTCCAACGGCGTCAGCTTGGCCTCGGTGGCGCCGCGCCAGACCCGCCGCTCGTCGAGGTCGATCCGCAGATCGCCGACGACGATGGCGCTCTCGCCGCGCTCGGCGGCCCGGTCGACCCGCCGCAGCAGCGCGTGCACGCGCGCGGCCAGCACCCGCATCGAGAACGGTTTGGTCAGGTAGTCGTCGGCGCCGACCCCGAGCCCGACGAGCTGGTCGGTCTCGTCGGTGCGGGCGGTCAGCATGAGCACCGGGACATGCCGGTCGGCCTGGATGCGCCGACACACCTCGAGCCCGTCGAAACCGGGCAGCATCACATCGAGCACCACCAGGTCCGGTTCCCCGGCGGCGGCCGCGGCCACCGCACCCGGACCGTCGTGGGCCACCGTCACGGTGAATCCCTCCGCGCGCAGCCGCGCGGCGACCGACTCCGCGATCGTCACCTCGTCGTCCACGACGAGGATGCGCCGCGCGGGCGCTGCCGTCGCGCCCCCACTGATGTCCATGGTCAGACCCTAGCGAGCCGGTGTGGAGGGTTCCGTCGTCAAATGTGGAGATTCTGTGTGCGGCGCGCTGGGTACCATGACCACGTGCATCAGTGCTCGCGCTCCACGCCGCCGCCCGCCTCCTGAGCGAGGTGCCCCGAGAACGCGTGCCACCCACCGGGTAGGCGCGACGTCGTGCACCGCTCGGGCGTCGATGGTGTGTGCCTCCACAGCCGCTGTCCGCACCTCGTTTCCGCGACCCCCCACCCGCTGTCGCAGGAGCGAATTCCCTGATGTCTGTTTCTCTGTCCGTGTCCGCGCCCGCCCGCCGTGGACTGTTCCCGCTCGTCGCCGCCGGTGTCCTGTGGGGCACCGGCGGTCTGCTCGGCACCCTCGTCCAGCACCGCACCGGCCTCGCCCCGATCGCGGTCGCCGCCTATCGGCTCGGTGTCGGTGGCGCGATCCTGGTCGCGATCTCGCTGCTCGCGCGGCGCGGTGTACCGCGCGGGCGGGCGGCCTGGCGGCGGATCGGCGCGGTCGGCGCGGCGGCCGCGGTGTTCCAGACCTGCTACTTCGCCGCCATCGCGGCGTCCTCGGTCGTCCTGGCCACGCTCGTCACCATCGGCGCGGCACCCGTCGTCGTCGCGCTGGTCGACCACCGCACCGGTCGTCGGCGACTCGACCGGCGCCGCGGCGCGACCCTTGCGCTGGCGATCGCCGGCCTGGCGATCCTGGTCGG